>NZ_JAOTGF010000023.1:0-36662 GCF_044427305.1 Streptococcus sp. 2021WUSS109 | reverse complement strand
GACTAGTCCCTCAAGAGACAACTCAATCATTCTATCATCTTCTACTGAACTTGTCAACACTTTTTCGAAACTTTTTTTCATTCCGCTACTGACTAGCCCCTCAAGAGACAACTCATTTATTCTATCACGACTTATACACATTGTCAACCAGTTTTTTGTTTTTTTACACTGAAAGTTCTATGTAGATACTAAAGCATAAGGTTAATTTCAAATAATATCGCTGAATCAGTCAATCAGGCACTTAGGTTACTATTGGCTAATTTCAACTTGAAATTTGTTTTTTCTCCTATTCCTTCTTCTCTTTGCTATAACCTATATAAAAAGAAAAAGAAACTGAACAGAACTTTTTATGATACTTCTGCCCAATTTCTTAATTCGATTAACATAATGTTAGTGACTAGCTTTAGCGAAAGTCTTTCAAATGAATTTGTAAATCACGTATCATTTCACGACGACCATTAAAACATTGTCCGCTAATTAATTTTTCGTATTTATCAAGTTGATCATTGCTCAGATTTTTTCGATAATCTCTCAAGGCACCTCTCAGCATTAATAGTTCATCGTTTATCAATCCCGGTGATTGTATTGCGTGAGATAATTCGTGAATATCTTCATGTGGCATACGGTCAAACTTGCGTTTTTGACTTTCCTGTTTGCGGATACGATCCTTGATTCGATTTCTGAACTTGACTTTGAAATAACAATATAATTGAACTTGTTCATCAACTAGCCACGGTTGATCTTCCAACAATTCAAACAAGGTCATCATTCCTTCTTGTTCCCAATCATCTCGATCCCATAGTTTAATGTAAAACTCTTTTCGAGCCTTGTTTACAATACCTTTGACACTTGCGTACACTTTTTCGAATTCCATTTCTTAATCTCCTTTTGTTGATGGTTTAAGTTTATCGAAAAGTGCTGCCTTTCTACAGGACATTTTTGTCTAGCTTACTTTATTTGATTTTTCTTTTGGCTCTTGTAAATACCCTGTTTCTGATGTGTAGCATGTAAAAAAGCCTTCGCCAAGATTATGTACTTAGCGAAGGCTTTGTGGTTATTTTAGTGGTTGAGAGTGAGGGCAGATCCGTTATGGAATGTCTTGCCCAGACTATTTTTATACTACTCTTTCGTATTAATTTTTTCTTTTACTTCTTCATAAGAAAGGGGATGAACATCTTCGTCATCGTGTTCAATATTCTCTGGCATTTTGCCTGTTTCATACAGAGATTTGATCTGAACACTGTCTAGGGTTTCGTATTTGAGCAATGCTTCTGCGATTAGTTTATGAGTTTCACGATTAGACTGAATAATTTCAGCTGCTTTATTGCGTGCTTCATTTAACAGATCACGTACTTCATTATCTAATTCGTAAGCAGTTTGTTCTGAAATGTGTTTATGAGTTGTCTGGCCACCAAACATAGCATGACTACCTTCATACTGCATTGGTCCCATTTTGTCACTCATACCATATTCTGCAACCATAGCACGCGCCATCTGCGTTGCTTGTTCGAAGTCGTTTGATGCTCCTGTGGTCTGTATATTAAAAATAATTTCTTCCGCAACACGACCACCCATAAGCCCAGCCAATTGCTCCTTCATATCTTCTTTAGAAAGAAGCATTTGATCTTCTTTAGGAAGGGCAATCATGTATCCACCTGCGCGACCGCGGGGAACAATTGTTACTTTGTGAACTTCACGTGCATTTGACAAGACAAGGCCGACAATCGTATGACCAGCTTCATGGTAGGCAACGATTTCGCGTTCTTTGGCTGAAACTTGACGGTCTTTCTTAGATGGACCTGCAATAACACGATCTTCTGCTTCGTCAATATCTGAAGCATCAATGACAGTCTTGTTTCGACGTGCAGCTACAAGGGCTGCTTCGTTAAGAACATTCTCTAAATCTGCACCAACAAATCCTGGTGTTTGTTGTGCTACTAATTTCAAATCTACATCTGCTGCTAGTGGTTTATTCTTCGCATGAACTTTAAGTATTGCTTCACGTCCTTTAACATCCGGACGACCAACCAATACTTTACGGTCAAAACGACCTGGACGAAGAAGGGCAGGGTCTAAAACATCACTACGGTTGGTTGCGGCAATGACAATAATCCCTTCGTTCCCTTCAAAACCATCCATTTCAATTAAGAGTTGGTTGAGGGTTTGTTCACGTTCATCGTTACCGCCACCCATGCCGACACCACGTTGGCGACCGACAGCATCGATTTCATCGATGAAAATAATGGCTGGTGCTGCTTTTTTTGCATCTTCAAATAATGAACGAACACGGCTGGCACCGACACCAACAAACATTTCAACAAAATCTGAACCAGAAATGGAGAAGAATGGTACACCCGCTTCACCCGCTACTGCTTTGGCAAGCAAGGTTTTACCGGTTCCTGGAGGACCCTCTAGTAGCACACCTGCTGGAATACGTGCTCCAAGTTTAGTAAAGCGTTTTGGATCCTTCAAAAATTCAACAACTTCAACTAATTCTTGTTTTTCTTCCTCTGCACCTGCTACATCTGAGAAACGTACCTTGATGTTACTTTGTTCCAAAGCTTTAGCTTTATTCCGTCCAAAGTTCATTGCACCACGTGCTCCACCACCACCCTGGTTCATCATCATCATGAAGAATACACCAGCAATAACAAGTGGCAACAAATTAAAGATAATGTTCAACCATAGTCCATTAGAACTTTCAGGTTTAATAGTAACCTTTACTCCATTTTCATTTGCAAGAGCTTGTAGCTCTGACAAATTCGTTTCTGACGGTAAAATTAGCGACTTAAAGTTTTTATACTTAACTTTACTAGAAACTTGGAATAACTTAATAGATGAAGCTAACTCATCTTTAGCTTCCTGTTCTGTTTTGTACTTACCAGTAATTTCAATAACACTTGAATTTGGTTGATAAGTAATTTCAGATACATTATTATTTTTCAATTCAGTTACTACTTGTGAATAACTGATTTCTTGAGTTGCTACTTGCTGACCAGCGTTAAAAAATTGAAAGGCTGTAACAATAGTGGCAATAACGAGAATAATGAGAAAAGGATTTTTTATAAATCCTTTATTTGGTTGATTGTTCATAATATAGTAGGAAACCTTTTTCTATTTTGTGTAAACTTCCTCTTTGAGTACACCAACATAAGGAAGATTACGATAATTTTCATCATAATCTAAGCCAAATCCAACTACAAATTCATTTGGAATAGTAAAGCAAGTGTAGTCTGGCTCGATTTCAACAACACGACCTTCTGGTTTATCAAGAAGAGTGGCAATTTTAATAGAAGCTGCCTGACGCAAAGCAAAGAGTTCTTTCAATTCTTTTAATGTGCGACCAGTGTCAATAATATCCTCTACGAAGATGATATGTCGACCTGCAACACTATTGTCCAAATCCTTGATAATCTTAACGGTACCACAACTCTCCGTTCCGCCATGGTAGCTAGAAACAACCATATAATCCGTTTCTACATGGGCATCAATATGTTTCATTAATTCTGCCATAAATGGGATAGAACCTTTTAAAATTCCTACAAGAATAGGATTCTTATCTGCATAGTCTGTTGCTAGAATTTGACCGAGTTCTTTGCATTTTGCAACGATTTCTTCTTCTGAAACAAGAATTTTCTTAATATCTTTGTCCAACATAGTTGTTCTACTCTTTCATTTTTATATATAAGGTAGCTTTAATTATATCATTTTTTACTGATTTACTCAAATCACTGCTAACAAGATTCGTAATTCCATAAATTTCTCCATTCTGCTCGATAATAAGCGCATTTTGTCGAACTTTCTGTGAGATTTTATTATCAATAAACCAACGGCGGAGTTTTTTATTTACTCCGTTTATTAAAATGGTATCCCCAGCCTGCCTTCTCCTCACTACAATTGGATTTTCTGTAGGAAAATATAAAATACTATCCGCTTCTTCCAAAGGATGATTGAGAGAAAAAATATATGAACCATAAGAAAAAATCCCCTCTGATTCTATCATGATTTTTTCTGGTTGACTATCCGTCTCTGGTCCTATTTTATAAATTTGAAAACGATGATAATCCTTTTCTAGCATGTAATCATTTTTCAATAAATGATAGTAGTTAGCTTTTGAACGCAAGATGTGTAATACTTCATTAAATTGTGGACGAGAGAGCTGTAAATCAGGAAATTTTTCCAAATATTCCTCTAATAGATAACTTTGTACCGCAGGTGTCTGTTGTTGAAAACTCATCACATCTGTAACGGATAAATCCTGTGTCAAATCTCTTAGCGCTTGAAATAGATTATTTGTATCAACTGCAAGATTATTGAGAGTAAGTTCGATTTTAGGATTTTCCTGTTTTAACTTTGGTAAATAGTCATTTCTGACTCTATTTCGAAAATATTTGAAATCTGCATTGCTAGAATCTTCAAAATGAAATAGCTTTTCAAAATCTGCCTTTTTAAAAGATAAAAGTGGTCGAATAAGTTCCCCTGTTGCAAAAGGCTGAATCGTTTGAATTGCTGATAAGTGACGTAAACGCCCTCCTCTAATCAATCGCATAAAGACAGTTTCTGCTTGATCATCTGCATGGTGGGCTGTCACTAGTGCAGTGTAGCCTTCCTTCTCCATGATTGTAGCAAAAAATCCATAACGCCATTTTCGCGCCGCTTCTTCTGAAAAAACACCTTCAAAATAGGAAAGATAAAAGGGAACATTACTTTCTTCTGCTAACTGTCTAAGATATTTTTCCTCAATGACAGATTCTTCTCTCTGTCCATGATTAATATGGGCAATTCCAAGTTCAATCCCTAACACTTGTTTGCATTCGTATAAAAGATGGAATAGGTTCATAGAATCTAACCCACCAGATACGGCTACTAGTACTTTCTTATGTTTATCAAAAAAGTGACCATCCAGTGTCACTTTTAAAAATCTATCTTTCATTTACTTTAAAATCCCGTAAATATCATTTGCAATTTGTGTAATCTCATCATAATTTGATTTATCTGTAAAAATAGATAAAACAAAAGGAGACCCTGCGTAAACAATCGCTACATCGTGTTTGACATCATCTGCATCGCCAATTTTATGAGCAACTGGAACTGAGATGTCTTTCGAAATACGTTGATTATCAAATTGAGTAGATAACAAACTTTCTAGCACATAGCCATTTTGAATATATAAGGCTTCCATCATTTTCCCTGCGATCTCAGCTGAAGTTTCACGTGTAACCATACTCCACTCACTACCTGTTTTAGCAGTTATTACTTGATAAAAATTGGAATCGAATTTATTAGCTACATAATAAGAAAGTAAATTACTAGCTACATTATCTGACTCTTTAGCAGTCTTATTGATCAATTCTTCCACTGAATAATCTTTGTTGTCAGGAGTTTTTGACAGTGAACCACTTCCTCCAGCAACATAAGCTCCTGGGAAGGATATAGATTCGGCTGTATATTTCACTTTAGTAGTCAAATCAATATACCCAGCATTCAGTTGCTCTTGAACGTAATAAAGAATTGGTAATTTAGCAATGCTGGCAGAATAGAATAGTTTCTCTTGATTTACACCTGCAGTTTGACCTGTTGACAATTGTTTCACATATATACCAATAGTATCTTTGGAATATTTGTTAGTCAACAACTCTTGAACAGCTTCTACTCTATTATCCGTTTTAGAAAGATTATTTACTGCAGTCCAACCTTTATCTGTAACATAGGCAAAATCACCTAGGGAAGTTGTTACGATTTTAGAAACCATAACAGCTTGATAGGGTTGTAAATCATTTTTTATTTCCGTAGCTTCGTTAGCAATTGGTGAGGTTAACAATGTGAAACCTTTTTTTGTCCAATAAGTTTGCTCAACAGTCGTTTCTGTAACAATTACATCATCAAATAGTAGATGCCTACTTGCAAGAATGTAGCCCTTGTCATCTATTTGGAAAACCAATTCTTTTTTGCTATTGACTAGAATATCCGTAATAGAAAAATGTTGGTTCGGCTGTAATTGTCCACCTGCTATAGTCAGTTCTTCATCCGAATAAAGATTCTCAGTTTGAAAAATATTTGGGTTTTGAGGGATAGTTTGAAAATACTGATCATAGATAGTATGAGTCAATTCGTATTCTTCTTGCGCTGTGAGTTCAAATGGTATTTCTGTACTATCGACCACCTGCCATCCAAACAAAACTGGCAATAACCATACGAGCAGTTTTTTCTGCATACTCCCTCCTTTCTACGATTCATTTTCTTCTAACTTTAATTCTCTATTCTTTTGATTCAACTCTTCTAATTTTTCATCAGAATGCTGTAAAAATTGCTCTACAATTTTAAAAATAGATTCGGTCATTTTGGTAACCCTGGAATATTGTAGACAAATTCCCCTTCTTTAGAGTATTGATACTTAGCCCGAACATACTTTGCTGCGTATTCCTCATTTTTCAATTTTGCAACCATCTCTGCTTCCTGCTTCTGTTCTTTGGTCAGTTCTTCGTAATTTTTTTCCAATTCAGCAAGTTTCTTTTCCTGCTGCTGAATATTAGTGTAAGTCCCAACAAGATTATAGGCAGGCAACATAAAAAGAAAGATAACTAGAATGAGAATTGCACCCATAAAACGATTTTTTTGTTGGCGTTCTGCCAATTGATGCTGAGTTTTTTTACGCTCCGACTGAATAAAGGCATTATTCAGTTGTAGAATTTTAGATTTCTTCATCTTTTTCTATCCTTTTTTCACTGATAATTTCATACATTTTCAGTGCGTCTTCTTTTTTAGTCGAATCTTTCATTTCAAGTACTTTTACAGTGAGTAGTTTATTACCAAATTGGATTTCAACCTGATCATTTACTTTTAAATCTGTTGAAGATTTCGCCAAAATCCTATTGACTTTTATTCGTCCTTTATCGGCAACTTCCTTCGCAACTGTTCGACGCTTGATAATGCGGGATACTTTCAAATATTTATCTAGTCTCATACTTTACCTCAGTTCACTATTTTACCATTTTTCAAGGTATTTGAGAAATTTATTCTGCCTTCCTTGCTTTAATTTCTTTTAATTTTTCGGCAAAAGAAATCAATTCCTCTAATATTTCATATTCTTTTTTCTGTTGAATGTTAAACATAACAGCTAGTTTTCCTTTATTTTCCGTTATCTGAGCTTTCAAATTTGTCACAGATAAAGCTTCAAAGTAATCTTGCGTTAGGAAAATTTGACCAGCCATAGGTTCGAATGTTACTGTCACTTGATGTTGTCGTCTAAGAACTGTATGACAGAAAACTTGGTCTAAAAATGACTTCAATAGACCGATTTCAAGCAAGTAGGCTACTACATCAGGATACTCTCCAAAACGGTCAATCAATTCTTCCTGTAATTCTTGATAGTTTACACGACTGTCAATATTCTTTATACGCTTGTAAATTTCAATTTTTTGTCGCTGATCACCAATATAATCACTTGATAAATAGGCATCAATCTGTAAATTGACCTCTGAATTACTCTTCTGACGTTGGGTTGCCTTACCTTGTTTTTCCAAGATAGCTTGTTCCAGCAATTGTGAATACATCTCATATCCCACAGAATCAATAAAACCTGACTGAGCAGCACCTAAAATATTTCCCGCACCACGAATGGACAAATCTTGCATGGCAATCTTGAAACCTGATCCTAGTTCTGTAAAGCCCTTAATGGCTTCCAAGCGTTTTTCAGCTACTTCTGTCAAGGACTTGTCTGGACGGTACATGAGATAGGCATAGGCAATCCGACTGGAACGGCCAACACGTCCTCTAAGTTGATAAAGAGTTGACAGTCCCATATGATCTGCATTTTCAATAAACAGTGTATTAGCATTTGGAATATCAACACCTGTTTCGATGATTGTTGTGGTCACTAGAATATCATACTCACCCTCTACAAAGGCATAGAGAGTATTTTCTAATTGGATCTCCGACATTTGTCCATGGACGTATCCTATAGTAGCTTCTGGAACCAATTCTTTTAATTCAGACACTTTCTGTTCAATGGTGTCAACTTTATTGTAAAGATAGTAAACCTGACCTCCGCGATCTATCTCTCGAAGCATTGCATCTCGGATAACGGAAGGATTTGTTTCCATCACATAAGTTTGTACAGGATAGCGATTTGTCGGTGGAGTCTCAATTACTGATAAGTCACGGATTCCCAACATGGACATTTGCAATGTCCGAGGAATCGGAGTTGCAGTCAAGGTTAGGACATCTATTTTCTTTTTCAGTTCCTTCAAGCGTTCCTTATGCTTGACACCAAACCGTTGCTCTTCGTCAATAACCAGTAAACCTAAATCAGCAAAAACAACATCTTTTGATAGAAGGCGATGGGTACCAATCAAGATGTCAACTTGGCCTTTTTTCAACTTCTCAAGTGTTTTTTCCTGCTCTGCCTTTGTTTTAAAACGACTCATAACATCCACATTGACGGGAAATTCTGCAAACCGTTCTTGGAAATTAGCATAGTGTTGCTGGGCTAAAACAGTCGTAGGTACAAGAATAGCTACTTGCTTGCCATCATTGACTGCTTTGAAAGCAGCGCGCATAGCTACCTCTGTCTTACCAAAGCCGACATCTCCTACCAGCAAACGATCCATTGGAGAGTCTTTTTCCATATCTTGTTTGATTTCATCAATGGAACGAAGTTGGTCGTCGGTTTCCACATGTGTAAAGTAGTTGTCAAACTCAATCTGATTCTCATCGTCTGGTGAAAAGGCAAAGCCTTTCAGCTGACTACGCTCCGCATAAAGCTTAATCAAATCATCTGCAATATCCTCCACTTGCTTCTGAACTTTTTGCTTAGTTCGTTGGAACCGGCCATCGTTTAGTTTATTAACTTTTGGAGCTTTCCCATCAGACGCTAAGTATTTGGAGAGAAGATCAATTTGTTCTACAGGAATAGAAATGCGATCGGAGTTTTGATATTGAACCGTTAAATAATCACGATGAATGCCTGAAATTTCAATAGTCTCAATTCCTAAGTATTGACCGATACCATGAACATGGTGAACAACATAGTCACCAACTGCTAATTCACTATAGTCCTTAATACGTTCAGCATTAGAAATATTGGTTCTACGTGTCTTACGCTTCATTTTCTTATTGAAAATCTCTTTTTCAGTGATGAAAACTAGTTTCTCATCCATCAAATGAAAACCTGAAACTAACTGACCAATCGTAACCTGTTGCTGACCTTCTACTAACTTATCTGCTGCATGTACTGGAAGATGGATATCATACTCTTGTAAAGTTTTCTGTAAAGTCTGTAAACTTACATCAGAACTCGCTTGAATAACAACGGTATTGTTTGATTTCGCATACCGAGTCAATTCATCTTTTAACAGTGGAATCTGGTGGAAAAACTCCTGCATAGGATGCTGTGTGAATTGGTAAAGAGCATCAAACTTTACATTGCCTAAACCTTTTTGAAAACTTGAAAAGAAGGTGGCAGGTTTGTATTTTCTCAATTCAGCGTAAGTTGAGGCAAAATATTTCAAACTTGACACTGTTTTACCCTTCTGTAAATCATCTGTCAACAAGTCTGCAATTTCTTTTTCAAATTTGGCCTGCTTATCAGCGATTTTATGAAAATCATCCAAAAATAAGGGAGAACTCTTTGGCAAGTAATCCAACAATGTCCATGATTGTTCATAGATACAGGACAAGAATTTACGCAAATCTGGATGCCGGTACTCCATCTGCATATCAGCTAAGACTTCTCGTAAGTAAGACTGTTGCTCCTCTAGGGTCGATTGTTCAATAGCTGTCTGAATGTATTGGCTAGCTCTACTATAGTCTTCCGAAGACAAAATGATATCGGAAGCTGGAGAGATCGAGATTTCGTCTAGATTTTCTAAGGATTTTTGACTGTCAACATCAAAGATACGAATGCCATCAATCTCATCTCCAAAAAATTCTATTCGGTAAGGAGTTTCTGCTTGCATGTCAAAAATATCTAGAATATCACCTCGTTGGCTAAATTCTCTCTGGGTTAATACACGAGACACTTTTTTGTAGCCGATGTTGACAAGATTCTTTACAAGTTTGTCAACTTCTATTTCTTGACCAACTTCAAGCTGTATTTTAGAACCTTTATAAGTCTCAGGACTCGGCAATAAGCCCCGACAAGCAGCCATACTAGCAACTAAAATTCCTGAACTGGTAGAATCTGTCAAGAAATTTAAACTGTCAATCCTTGATTGAGTCCGTTCTTTTGACGCAAAAACAAACTCGGCAATAGGACTATCATCTGTAAAAAAGTTGTAAACATTCTCACTTCCAATAATGGCTGCTAAATCTGCAACTAATTTCTCAGCATCATTTTGAGTAGCAGTCACAATCATAATCTTTTCGGCCAAACAATCATAGGCAGTCGCCATGACTAATGACTTACTGGTTCCAGTGAGTCCTAATAGTAGTTGGCGAGTTGACTTGTTTAAGCCAGACTGCCACTGATTGATTTGCTTGTTCTTGTGAAGTAAATCGAGTATATTCATTATCCGTTAAACTTTCTCATTACTGTATCAAAATCATCTTCTTCGAGATATACGTTGACAGCCTTGTCAAGTTTATCTAGTGCTAAGTCGATTTCAATACGGTCCTCTATATCAAAACCAGACAAGACATGGTTTACAACGCTCATTTTTCCTTTAGGACGCCCAATACCAATCTTGATACGGTCAAATTCCTGGGTTCCAATATGCTTGACAATGGATTTGATACCATTGTGGCCACCAGCTGATCCTTTTTGACGGAAACGGATTTTTCCTACAGCCATGTCCAAGTCGTCATAAGCTACTAAAATATCAGTTGCATCCAGACCATAATAAGTCATTAAGGCATGGACAGCCTTACCTGATTCGTTCATGAAGGTCGTTGGCTTTACTAGATAGATTTTTTCTCCGTCAATAAAGGTAGTAGCAATGTCCGCTTGGAAAATTTTATCGTGACTAAAGGTCACATTTTCACGTTTAGCAATCTTATCCAGCAGCATAAAGCCGACATTGTGCTTGGTTTCAAAATAGCGGTCTCCGGGATTTCCGAGACCGATGATCAATAGTGTCATTTTTTCTCCTTACATACCAAAAGGCTGGAAAATGCTTTCCAACCTAATTTTCTATTAGACGTTAAAGCGGAACTCCATGATGTCCCCATCTTGAACCACATACTCTTTTCCTTCTTCACGAAGGCGTCCAGCTTCTTTAACAGCCTTCTCAGAGCCGTAGGTCATTAAATCATCGTATGACATGGTAACGGCACGGATAAAGCCTTTTTCGAAGTCTGAGTGGATAATACCAGCACACTGAGGAGCTTTCATGCCACGCTTGAAGGTCCAAGCACGCACTTCTTTTTCCCCTGCTGTAAAGTAGGTACCAAGTCCAAGTAAGTGGTAGGCTGCACGGGTCAACTTGTCCACACCAGATTCTGTCAAACCAAGGGCTTCTAAAAATTCAACCTTGTCTTCATCGTCGAGTTCTGAAATTTCCTCTTCAGCACGCGCAGAAATCACCACCACTTCTGCATTTTCTGTTGCTGCAAAGTCACGGATTTGCTGAACATAACTGATAGAATCAGGATCTGCTACCTTGTCTTCATCGACGTTGGCAACATAGAGGACTGGCTTGGTGGTCAAGAGGAAGAGTTGCTTGACGATTTTTTGTTCTTCATCGGTGAAGTCAACCGTACGGGCAGATTTTCCGTCTTCCAAGACAGGTTTGATTTTTTCAAGGACTGCAAATTCTGCGACAGAATCTTTGTCTTTTTGCGTACGTGCCATTTTTTCTACACGCGCATAACGTTTATTGATGCTCTCCAGGTCCGCCAAAATCAATTCTAGGTTAATGGTATCAATATCTGCGATTGGGTCCACAAAGGCGTCTTCACGGCCTTGTTCACGCATGACATTTTCATCGTCAAAGGCACGCACAACGTGGACAATCGCATCAACCTCACGGATATTGGCCAAGAATTTGTTTCCAAGTCCCTCACCTTTAGAAGCACCTTTTACGATACCGGCAATATCGGTAAATTCAAAAGTCGTTGGGACTGTCTTTTTAGGGGTGATGAGTTCTGTCAATTTCTGCAAACGTTCATCGGGCACTTCCACCATGCCGACGTTTGGATCAATAGTCGCGAAAGGGTAGTTTGCAGCCTCTGCTCCTGCCTTTGTAATTGCATTAAATAAGGTTGATTTACCTACGTTAGGTAAACCTACGATTCCTGCTGTTAAAGCCATGTTTTTTTACTCTCCAATTAAAAATTCAATCATGACTATTATAGCAGAAAAGTAGAGAAAAAGCTTGTTGTTTGGCAAGCTTCGTTAAAAATAATGCTGAATAAACATTGCACATAAGAAGACAATGAAACAAAGAATGAGAAAGATAAAATCTCCTCTTGTAAGCTGTCGTTTGGATTCTTCGTTCAAGTATTCCCAAACATTTATTTTTCCTCGTTGTTCCACAACAATTTCCTTCTCAGGCTCTTTTCCTAAAACCAGATAATCCAGACTAACACCAAAGATTTCTGCCAGCTGGACCAGTTTGTCAATATCTGGCGTTGCTTCACCGGTATCACATAGTTAAAGATATTGGTATCATTCAATCAATTTTGCCGATAAAGCGGTAGAAGATTTCTACCTCCTGTTCCCGGCTTCCGTCCTCACCTTTGACCGCTTCATGGACAACGATTTTTTCAATCAGCATATTCAAAAGTTCGGCGGTCAGTTCTGTTGGATTGACGCACTCTTTCATCAAGGCAATCCATTTTTCTGCGTCTACGGCGTTCTGGCTTTCAGTGGCGATAGCGGATTGAAGCTGTTCAATCTTTTCGTCCAGTTCAGCCTGTTCGCTTTGGTACTTCCCGGACAGCATAGAGAAGTTGTATTCCGTGATACGCCCCGCCGCCCAGTCCTCATACATCCGGGCAAACAAAGTATCGACTTCGGCTTTTCGCTTCTCTGCCTTTTTCAGTTCTGCGGCCTGCTTCTTTCTTGCGGCAGCCTGTCCCTTATCAGTGGCATTTAACAGCTGCTTCAAGAGCCGTTCTTCATCATGCTGTACCAGCCCCGACCAGTATTGCAGACGGGAGAGGACATAGGCATAAAGCACATCATAACGGATATAGTGCATGGAGCATTGGCGTGTGCCCTGCCCGTACTTGCTACAATGATAATGGCCGTAAGGCTTGCTGTTCTGCCTGTTCTCCCCATAGGACAGCGACCAGCCGCAATCCGCACATTTTACCAATCCGGAAAAAATCTGCGTTGTACCATCCTTGCACTTCCTGCGGCGGTTTGCTATCTGCTCCTGTACCTGCCGGAAAACCTGCTCGCTGATAATCGGCTCCTGCGTGTTCTCCACCCGCACCCATTCACTTTGGGGCTTGCGTACCCTCCGCTTGTTCTTAAAGGAAATGTTCGTTTCCCGGTAATGAATGGTATGGCCGATATAGGTTTCGTCTTTCATAATGCTCTTGACCTGGGCTATCGTCCATGCGTAGCTTTTTTCCTCCGGCGCACCCGCATAGATGTTTGCAAAAGTCCCGTCACGCTGGAAGTTGATAAATCCCGGTGTGGGAACCTTTTCCGCAATCAGTATTCTTGTGATACTGGCCGCCCCTCTGCCATGAATAGCAAGGTCAAAAATCTTCTCCACTATCCAGCGGGTTTCCTCGTCGATTATCAGCTTGTTTTTGATTTCCGGGTGTTTCCTGTACCCGATGGGAGCATAGGCGCCGATACGCTGTCCTGTGGCAAACTTTGCTTTGAAAGCGGCCTTTACCTTGCGGCTTGTATCTTTCGCAAACCATTCATTGAACAGGTTTTTGAACGGGACAAAATCGGAAAGCCCTTTCTCTGTGTCCTCATTCTCCGCAACGGCGATGTAGCGAACCCGTTTCTCCGGGAACAGAAATTCCAGATAGTAGTCCATCATCACATGTTCCCGCCCGAAACGGGACAGGTCTTTCGTGACAATGCAGTTTACTTTTCCGGCTTCCATATCGTCCATCATGCGCTGAAAATCCGGCCGTTCAAAGTTCGTCCCCGACCAGCCATCGTCCACATACTCACCGACTACATGAAGCCCCTGTTCCTTTGCGTACTGTTGCAGGATTGTCCGCTGTGTTTCAATGCTTACGCTGTCACCATAGTTTTCATCGTCCCGGCTCAATCTCATATAAAGCGCCGTGTTGTAAATCGTAGTATTGTAAGGTTGTTTCACCGTTAAAAATCCTCCTTCTAAAGAAACAACCCACGCTTACAATACTTTTGCTCTATGGCAATTATATCATAAGCGTGGGCGTGTTATCAATGATGGGCTATCAGGTTAAAGCGGCTTTTTCTGCGGTATGCCGCACCACATCTACAATCAGATCACCGAGGGGCTTCCCGCCTGCGGCGAAGTGTTCGGAGATTTTTATACGGTTGTTCCCACATACAAAATACTGCGTGCCGTTCTCTGCTTGTATGACCTGCCCTGTCCGGGGTGTGAAAATATCGCTTTCGCTTTTTGCCATCCAGTGTCCTCCATATTCAGTTTTCAAGGTACAATGCCGCACAAAGGCGGCGAAAATTTCTGCTTATATCTATCACCTTTCCTTTACCGTGTGCCGCTGCTGACGTTTCAGTTCCGCCAGTATATCCGGCGGGATACGGTCAACCAGCCGCTGTAAATTGTCCAGTTCGCTTTTCAGCTTTGCCCGTTCCATCGTATCTTTCATCTTTCCTTTTTCGCTGGCCTTTGCCCTTGCTTCCAGCTTCTCATTCTCCGCCAACAGGTCATTGATTGTGACCTTGTACTTTTTCAGTTGCCCGGAGAAGTTCTCCATCTGCGGGAACCACTTTTTCAGCATGGAGAGGGCTTCCTCTTTTTTCTTTCCGGCGTTCAGCGGGTTAATGCCGTCAAGGGCGGCTTCAATGGCTCTTGCCTGCCGGGAGAGGGAAACCGCCTGTTTGAAAATCCGGGTGGGGATATGCTTCCGGCCTGTCTTGCTGGCACTTTCCCCACGCTCCAAGTCGGGATATTTCTCCACCATATAGGCGTGAAAATCGTCCTGCCACTTCGTCAGGTTTGCCCGGTTGCCGATAATCTCCTTAGCGCACAGGCGGTTGTCCTTTGTCAGCGGAACAAAGGTCAAATGCAGGTGGGGCGTTTTCTCGTCCATGTGTACCACCGCCGACACGATATTTTCCCGTCCTACCCGGCCAATGAGGAAATCTGCCGCCCTTTGGAAGAACGCCTGTATCTCTTTTGGGGATTTCCCCTTGAAGAACTCCGGGCTGGCGGTTATCAGCGTATCGACAAACCGTGTGCTGTCTTTCCTCGTCCGGCATCCAGCCTGCTCGATACGGCTCTGAATGAAGTGGTAATAGCGTCCCTCCGGCTTGACGATATGGAAGTTGTATTTACTCCGGCTTGTGTCAATGTCGGGGTTGCTGGCGTATTGTTCTTTCTGTCTTTCGTGATGGGCTTCCAGCGGCCTTGCCGGGTTGCCCTTGTGCTTCTCAAACCGCAAAATTGCGTGTTGTGCCATTCTGCTCCTTTCCCCATTCCTTTCCTATCCGGGGTTTTCCACAGGGAAAATCCCGCCGGAATTATCTCTGATACGATAGGAATGGAATGGATATAAATAAATCATTTTAATCTTTGTATTTCTATATACCGTCCGGTTTTCGTACTTCAAGAGGGGCGGTTTCCGTACTTCATGGGTACGGTTTTCAGTCCTCCGGCGTACCAGAACGGGATTTCTTGAAGTCAGTGTTTGGAACCGCTTCATAGGATTTTGGGAAAATGCGGTTGGGTTTTCCACAGCCCTGCTTCTGGATTTCCACCAGTCCGGCGTATTGCAGTTCCCGCAGGGTGTTCACCGCTTTCTGCCGCCCACAGTGGAGCAGGTCAACCACCTCGCAGATGGGGTAATACAGGAAAATCCGTCCGCAGTCATCCGCCCACCCATTCTTGCGGGACAACTCTGTCCGGCGCAGGATAAAGGTGTACAGAACCTTTGCCTCGTTGGACAGGGGCTTGAATGTGGGGGCTTCAAAGAGGAAATTCGGGAGCCGGGTGAAGCTGAACGCCTTTTCCGGCTGATGGATATAGATGGTATTTGTCATAGTGCGTTTTGTGGACGGTTAGAAGCCCGTTTTCCGGGGCGGGCGATACTTTATACCACCTGCCCCGGTTTGGGGCTTGCAAAGCCTGATAAATCAAGGCTTTTTTCGCTCCTAACTGTCCACAGCAGACCTCCTTTTCCGTTCACTTTCTGTTTTCTGCCGCCTGTGAACTCTGGCGGCACAGCCGGGGCAGTATTTTGCCCGGTTGGATTTGGGGACGAACACACCGCCGCAGACCACACAGCGTTTCAAGTCCTTATCCCGGAAAATCTCCGCTTCCAGCGTCCCGTCCAGCGGCAAGACCGCCCAGCGGAACCACTTACAGCAGACCGAGAAAGAAACCGTCTGCGGGCAGGTGCAGGTGTCCCCATCGTCAAGGACAATGCAGTTGCCGTCCTCACAGCAACAGCACTCCCGGCGTATCAGGCTGGCCGCCTGTTTCCTCTGTGCCGGTGTCATGCGGTAAAGGGAACCGTCCGGCCTGCGTTCCAGCGGCGGCAAGTCTTTATAGGGGTTATTTCTCATGCGTTCCCTCCATTTTGCTTTCCGTTGCCGTTTTCCCCGAAAGGATTTCCAGCTTTGGCACGCTCCCCGCAGCTTCGGGACATTTTGTCCCGAAGTCCGGTTCCTTGCGGTGCTTCCCCAGCCGGGGTATTCCTTTTCGGACGGTCATTCTGTTTTCAAGGTGCTGTCCATCGATGAACTATCCTAAGTCTACACGAAAAAAATGCAATCCCCGGAATTTTGCGAGAATTGCATTTTGATGAAGTTTACACTTTGGAAATTGCATTTTTGCAATCATCCTGTATAATGGAAGTATGCGGAGGAGGTGCGTGTCTATGGCTTTACCCGGAACACCCGGACAGCGGATTTCCGATTTATGCAACGGAAACCATATCACACAAAAGGAACTTGCGGAGAAGATAGGCGTTTCCGCTTCCCAGTTGAGCCGCATTGTCAGCGGCGAAACGAGAACGGTCAGCAGTGATATTCTCATAGGTGTGGCAAAGGAATTTAAGGTATCGACAGACTACATACTGGGCTTGTCTACCGTGAGCGTCCGCAAAAGCTACGATATTTCTGAATTAGGCTTGTCCGAGGGAGCCGTGAGGGGGCTTGTGACGGGTGCTGTTGATGTGCAAATACTCAATCGCTTACTGGAACACAGGAATTTTCCCAAGCTGATAGATTTGATACGGATTTATTTTCAGGACACG
Organism: Streptococcus sp. 2021WUSS109; assembly: GCF_044427305.1. NCBI lineage: Bacteria > Bacillati > Bacillota > Bacilli > Lactobacillales > Streptococcaceae > Streptococcus > Streptococcus sp. 2021WUSS109. The sequence goes on along the minus strand of NZ_JAOTGF010000023.1, from coordinate 19,322 downwards.
GCGGCAAAGGGGATAATGGCACGAAACCAGCTTATCGAGATGGCAACGGCTTCCCTGTCCGACCTGATGAAAGAACACCCGGAACACCGGGCGGAAGCAAAGCAGGATTTACAGCTTTTGAACGCTCAGAAGATGGGGGAACATGAAGCGGAGATAGAGAAAATCAAAAATGTGTTCCTTGCTATCCTGCGGGACATTAAGAAAGACATTGACAACGGGGAACAGCCGGGAGAAGCTGTGACCGCCGCTATGTTCCAAGCCATGCGGGACACTATGGCGGAGCAGAAACAAAACCCGCTTTCCATTGACGATGTAACAGCGATGATAGCCGGACAGATCGGACAGCTTGCGCCGATGGACAAAGAAACTGCCGACCTGTTCCAGCAGTTGGCGAAGAAGATGATTGAGCAGGCAGGAAAATAAAACATAAAATTCAAAGGAGATACTTATGGCAACAAAAATATTTGTTCACGGCTCAGGACACAAAGCAACAAGTTGGGAAAAAACAATTTCATACATGACAAACAACGAAGATATTGTATGTCCAAATTTATCCTCCATCCTTGAAGGGAAAGAGGCAAGCTACGAAAATCTATATTCTTCATTTGTAAAATATTGTAACGAATTTGACGGACAAATTCATTTATGCGGTCTTTCATTAGGTGGTATTTTGGCTCTGAATTTTGCTTTGGATTTCCCGCAAAAAGTGAAAACATTAGTTTTAATCGGAACGCCATATAAAGTCCCGAAAGTAGCATTTAGTTTTCAAAATATAATTTTCAGATTTTTACCAAAATCTATTTTTGAAACTATGGCATTTGATAAAAAGAACACATTTGCTTTAGGGGACACTATGAAGAATTTAGATTTCAGTGATAGGGTGAAAAATATTAAGTGCCCCACTTTAATTCTTTGCGGAAAGAAAGACAGTGCAAATATGAAATCAGCGGATTACTTATCACAAAGTATTAGAAGCGCAGAATTGAAAATTATTGAGAATACAGGCCATGTTGTCAATGAAGAAAATCCAAAAGCCTTAGCAGATATATTGAATGAATACTATTTGAAAAATTCTTAAACAATTCTGAAAGAAACTCGAAAACTACAAGCATAAAAGTTTAGAAAATAAATAGCAAAGCCAGCCGAGCCAGTCAATGGTCAAGATGAACGGCGCATTTCATGCGCCGCCGTTGACAGTCCCGCCCGTCTTTGCTAAAGGGTAATCAAGGCGGGAAAGCCCTAAAATGGTTTCACACCTATTTCAATAATTGGAGGAGATAAAAATGAGATCAGAAAAGGAAGTTTATGATATTGTTTTGAATTTTGCAAAAACAGACAAACGCATTCGCATGGTTACTTTGGAAGGATCTAGAACAAATACAAATATTCCGCCTGATGATTTTCAGGATTTTGATATTACTTTTTTTGTTACGGATATGGACAGCTTCACAAGTGATGATAAATGGCTAGATATATTTGGTGAAAGGTTGATTCTGCAAAAGCCGGAAGATATGGAATTATTTCCAGCTGTAGAAAAGGGATTTTCATATTTAATGCTGTTTACTGATGATGTTAAGATAGATTTAACTTTGCTGCCGCTGGAACTGATAGACGAGTATTTTACATGGGATAAACTGGTAAAGTTACTGTTGGATAAAGACAACCGTATCGTAAAGCCGCCAATACCAACGGATATAGACTACCACTTGCAGAAGCCTACTCAAAGAATGTTTGACGATTGCTGTAATGAATTTTGGAATACTACAACATATGTAGTAAAGGGCTTATGCCGCAAAGAAATTCTTTTTGCTATTGACCATATGAATGATATAGTACGAAAAGAATTGCTTCGCATGATTTCCTGGCTGATTGGTATCAAACAGGGATTTCATTTCAGTTTGGGAAAAAACTATAAATTTATGAAGCAATATGTCCCAGAGGAATTGTGGGAACGACTTATGTCCACTTATAATATGGATTCCTATCCCCATATGTGGGAATCCTTTGAACAATGTATGGCATTGTTCCGGGAGGTTTCGTCAGAAGTGGCATGCCAGTTGGATTACCAGTATCCACTATATGATGAAAAAATCAGTAATTATGTGATTCGGCAAAAGAAAAAATATGGCATTGAAGATGATAACAAATAAAATTTTTTCAATCGAAAAAATTTATTTTGATTATTCAATTTTGAAAAACTGAATACCTCAAAATCAGAAAGAGCGCGGACAAGCACTTTGAGGGATTGGCCGCCTTGTCCACCCATTCAGTGGGACGGCGGGTGGCGGTCAAGGCCGGGTGTAAACCCGTTCATTTCAGCCTTGACGGTTACCCGCTGTCCTGTTACTTTTCCGGGAGTGTAGCCACAACTTCGGGACACTTTGTCCACAAGTCGGAGCGTAGGACGAGGGACGGGGGCTTTCATATACGCCCTGTCTGCTGATGAAAACAGACCTGCGCTTGCGGCTCCACGCCACACAAGCACAGCCCTGTTTTCCTGCCGCCCCTCCCCGGCGGCAACGGCATTTTCACGGCAACGCCGACAGAGCGTATAACACACTACACTTTGCTTCGCAAAGTCGTGTGCCAAATGGGGGCGTTGCCCCCTTTGGAAACCCCCCACAAGAAAAGGCGGTACGCTACCCCTCTACGGGGCGCATACCGCCTTTTCTTGTTATCCAGCCCTCCGGCTGTATCGGTTGAGCAAAAGTCAGCGTGGGAATGGTGTGGTATCTTTATCTAAGTGAATCCCCATTTTCCCACTTGGAAACAGCCTGACGGGAGATATAAAGTTTCTCTGCCAACTCATCTTGGGATAGGTTCTTGGCTGTGCGTAGATTCTTGATTTGCTGTGCTAACTGCTTCATGATCATTTCCTCCTCTTTTTTCTAAGTCTATTATAGTGTAGAAAAAAATAGTTGCCTAGCACTTTTTAGGAAAAAATCGCAACCAGCAGTTGCAAACTGTCAATTAGGCTTCACTTGGTAGAACTTGTTTCATTTTTCGTTCAAAATCATATCGGCTCATCATAACAACATGGTCACAGTTACTGCAACGGATTTTAATATCCGCTCCTAGGCGGATGACTTCCCATTTATTGGCCTTCTTGCCGGTCGATTTGATGACACAGGCATGGGGCTTTTTCATTTCGACAAATGATCCTAATTGATACATACTTTCTCCTTAAAGATACATACTTCTTTCCTGATAGGTTAACGTTACCTCATTTGCAGTGCATGTCTCTCCATCTATTTGCAATAATAATTTTTCTTTTGATTTTAAAACTACACCTACCCCTGTTAAATGCTGAATCGTATGAGAAGATTCATGCCTCTTCGTTAATAAGGCTAACAATGATTGTAGACGTTGGTAGAAATTTCCATTCTTGAAGTAAACAATATCTACTTCCTTCTTTTTAGCACTTGCTGTTGGCCATATCATGATTCCTCCACCAAAATAAAGACTATTTGCTACAGAAATAAAAAAGAGATTATCTAACTGATAAGATTTTTCATCAAGAGTTAATTCTAAGTTTATAGCTTGTTTTGAAAATAATGTTTTAATACCAAAGAATAGATAAGTTAACTTCCCAAGTTTTACCTTGTTCAGAATTTTTTTCAAAATTGAATTCGTTGAACCATTGATAACTTGAGCTGCAAAGCCAAAATCCATACTGTTTACAACCGTTCCGTATGAACTGTTTAAAACATATATCCGACTTGTTTTTCCCTCTAAAATGGCATCTACACTTCTATAGAGCGATGTTATATTCATTGCCTTAGCAAAATCATTTCCAGATCCTGTTGGATAATAAGCAAACGGTAGACTAGCTGGCCAAAAACGCAAAGCTTTAGATAGTGTGCCGTCTCCACCTAAAATCATTAATTGGTCCTCACTACTGACAAACTCTTTTAAAATAGCCTCTACTTGACTTTTTTCATCCTCAGGACCAACTGTCATAAAAATGTTAACTGCAAGCTGTGGATAACTTTCTTTTATTTTGAATATGATATGTTCAGCAGTATGGCTACCAGCATTAGGATTAGCTAATATATATAACGTCATTTATTCCCCATCACTAAATATATAAAAATAAGCTAGGTGCTATTTTTTAGTATAACATAAAAACGGCTAGTTTAGCCGTTCTTAATATTATTTAGTTGGTACGAACTGGTGTAACCAATTGAATAAAATCTTCCCCTTCATTATTTGGAATCAATGTAAATGGACGGATAGAAGAGATAAAGCTAATTTTCACTTGTTCACTAGTTGTGGCTTTCAATGCTTCTATCAAGTAAGTTGGGTTAAAGCTGATTACTAAGTCTTCACCTGATACTTCTACAGTATCTAATTCCTCATTCACACGTCCAACTTCTGGAGAATTTACATGAGCCGATACAACATTATTAGCAATTTCTAGTTTTACTGTACCATTTTGAGTTGCATTTGAAAGAAGACGAGCACGCTCCATCGAGTGACGAAGATTTGCAGTATCAAAAATTGCAGTTGTTTTAAACTCAGTTGGAATTAAGCGGTCGGTATCAGGGTAGGTACCTTCTAATAAGCGTGTATAGAAGCTAATATGCTCGCTTCTAAAAAGGATTTGATTATTTGAAAAGAAGACTTCTACTGTTTCAATATCATCTGTAAAAACTGCAGTAAATTCACGGAGAGAACGACTTGGAATAACAACATTAAAATTATCACCAGAGGTATCAAGGACCAATTTCCGTTGGCTCATACGGTGTGAATCTGTTGCAACAGTTTTTAGATTTTTATTTTCTGTTAAAACAAAATGAACACCCGTAAGAATAGGACGACTTTCTTGTGTAGAAGCTGCAAATGCTGTTTCATTAATTGTTTGTTTTAATACTTTGGTTTCTAACACCAATGGTTTTGAAGTTGGAACTTCCTGTAAACGAGGATACTGTTCTGCTTCTTTTCCCTTTAATGTGATTTCAGACTTACCACTTGTCAAAACGATTTGCTTTTGTTCAATTTCATTGAAGTCAAGGACCAAATCCGGCATGCTGGATACGACATTAATAAAGAAACCAGCTTCTAAGAGAATGGAACCTGGAGAACTGATCAAAAGTCCTGCATTTTCATCTTGAATAGAAATAAAATGTTCAATCGAGATTTGTCCATTTGAACCAGTTAAAGTGATTCCTTCACTAGTTACTGTAATTTTTACTGTTGAAAGAATTGGAATAGCATTTTTGGTACTGATTGCCCGTTTAGTAATACTAAGTGCTTGTAGAAATATATTTTTATTAATAGAAAATTGAATCATGGATTCTCCTTTATTTATTATCTATAAGGTTAATAGTAATAGTAGTCTCTGTGTATTCTGTGGAAAAGTGATGAAAGACCAATAAAACTGCGGAAATTAACTTGTTCACAACTTGTGGAAAAAACAGAGTTTTTTAAAAAAGTTATACACAGGTTAACGAAGTTTATTTTTTATACTGGTAATCTCTATTTCTAAATTCTCATCATCCAAGAGGAGAGTTTTTATTTTATTGTATGCATGCATAACGGTTGTATGGTCTCGATTACCAAATTCTTTCCCAATTTTTGGAAGGGAATTGTCTGTCATTTCACGTGCTAAAAACATAGCAACTTGTCGCGCGTGAACGATATGTTGAACACGCTTAGAACCTTTTAATTCTTTCAAGCTGACACCGTAGAAATTTCCCACTTCGGTTTGGATTTTCTCAATAGGAATAACCATGTTTTGTGGATTTGTTTGTTTTCTTGATCGAATAGCCTCAGCAGCAACCTCGACACTTATCTCAGACAGTTGCCGCATAGTGGCTATCAAATGGATATCTTTTAAGGCACCTTCAAGGTCACGTACGTTCGAATCAAATTGCCCAGCTAGATAGGATAGCGTCTCATTTGTAAAGTTATAAGGCAGGTTCTCGCACTTGTTACGTAAAATTGCGATACGTGTTTCAAAATCAGGTGGAGTGATTTCACTGGTTAACCCCCATTTGAAACGTGTCACTAGTCTTTCTTCCAAATTGTCTAAGTGATCGGGATTACGGTCGCTTGTGAGTACAATCTGCTTATTTTTTTCATGAAGCGCATTAAAAGTATGGAAAAATTCTTCCTGTGTTGTTGCTTTATTACGGAGAGACTGAATGTCATCAATTAGAAGTAAGTCCAGATTGCGATAGGTTTTTTTGAAACTTTCCATATCATTGAGACGGAGGTGTTCTAAAAATTCATTGATGAATGTTTCCGATGAGACATATTTTATCCTTGCCTGGGGATTATCGGATAGAACCTTATTTCCAATCGCATTTAAAATATGAGTTTTTCCAAGACCAGGACCACCAAAAATGAATAATGGATTGTAGAGCTCACCTAGGTTATCAGATACAGCTAAAGCTGCAGCCTTTGCCCAGTGATTATTGTCTCCTTGTACAAAATTAGCAAAGGTGTACTGGGATTTTATATCAGAATGAACCGGTTTAAAAGTTTCTCGAGGCGTAGCCGGATCAGGTGTCTGTACCTGGTGAACCACTGAACTTCTTGCGTTTGTAATGTTCTTAATCTCCTGTTCATCCTCTGTAAATTGATATTGGATGGCAAGAGGCTCTCCGTAGATTTCAAAACTAGCGGCAATCATTAACTCTTCGAAGTTTTTTTCCCAAAAATCTTTTTTAAATGGACGATTTAAGAAAATATTGGCAACTTGCTGGTTGATTCCGAGTAATTTTGCATCAGCGACATAAAAATCATAAATAGATGGCTTAAAATTTACCTTTGCCAATTCAATAAATCGTTGCCAAAAAAGTTGTTCTTGGTTCATATTTTCCCCCTTTCACATTATATTCGTTAGAATAGTGTACCATAAAAAATAAAAGTTTTCCACAGATAATTTTAAAAATCCACACTGTTAAGAAAAGTTTTCCACAAGATGTGAATAAAAGTCAGAACCTTTGCTGGTCCTGACTTTTTGTAATGATTTTAGTGTGGAAAAGAGTGTTTATAAAAATAAATTGTAAACAAGTCTATTTAAAATTGTTGATAATTCTTTCGAATTCATCGAGGTCATTAAAGCTAATTCGAATTTCTCCGCTCCCGTTTTTCTTCTTGAGAATTTTTGTAGCTGTTCCAAGAGTTTTACTGAGTGAATCTTCCTGTTCTTTTAAAAATTGGTCGCGTTGTTTAAGCTTAGTGTGCTTTTTCTTATTTGCAGCTATTAATTTTTCAAGCGTACGCACACTTAAATCTTTTGATAAAATGAGTTGAACCCATTCGGCTTGCTTTTCTTCTGAAAATGACACCAATTGTCGCGCGTGCCCTTGTGAAATTTTTCCTTCTTCTACAGCTTGTTTAGTCTGAGATGATAGATTTAGTAGGCGCAATAAATTACTGATATATGGTCTTGATTTTCCCATGATTTGAGCAACTTCATCATGTGTTAACCCTCTACTAATCAATTTTTGATAAGAGGCTGCTTCTTCTATCGGATTTAAGTTAGAACGCTGCAGATTCTCTATGATAGCCTGATAGAGTAAATCATCATCAGTCAGTTCTTTTACCACTGCTGGTATTGTAGTCAGTCCAGCTAATTGACTGGCTCGCAACCTTCTTTCTCCAGCTAATAATTCGTATCCGATAATAGAAGATTTTCTTACAATAATCGGTTGAATTAATCCATTTTCCTTAATGGATTGAGCGAGCTCAAGTAGCTCCTTTTCATCAAAATGAATTCTTGGCTGATAGGGATTGGGATGGATTTCTGAAATATTTAGTGTACGTAATTCTTCCATATATCCTTATTCTAGCAAAAAAAACGAGACTTTACAATTGTGTAAAGTCTCATTTGTCAATTATTCGCTAAGTTCTTCTGTAGAATGTGTCAACTTAATGTCAACAGTTTGTTTCTGATTATTGCGGTAATAAGTTACAGTGATTGTATCTCCAATTTGATGTTTGTAGAGAGCGCTCTGGAGGTCACTCTTATTTTGAATAGCTTCTCCGTCAATCTCAGTAATAACATCAAAAGTTTCTAATTTTCCATCTGCAGGTAGCCCACTTTGTGTAGAGACAATTACTACACCGGATGTTAATTCCGTATTTGATAATCCAGCTTTTTCTAATTGACTAGTTGACAAGGTCGTCAAGTTAACCATATGAACTCCAAGAGCAGGTCGGCTAACTTGTCCAGTTTTTTCAAGCTGATTGATAATAGCTACGGCATCATTTGCAGGAATAGCAAATCCCAACCCTTCTACAGCCACGCCTGAGCTATTTGCAGAACTTGAGGTAATTTTGCTAGAGGTAATGCCTATCACTTGTCCTTGGGTATTGATTAACGGTCCGCCAGAGTTTCCAGGGTTGATAGCTGTATCAGTTTGAATAGCGTTAGTTGAGATTGTTTGTCCATCTTTTGATTGTGAAGTAACTGTCCGACTTAAGCTAGAAATAATACCCTGGGTAACTGTATTGGCGTAGACGCTACCTAGAGGACTACCAATTGCGATAGCAGTTTCTCCAACTTTAATTGTATCGGAATCAGCAAATTCAGCAACAGCAGTGACTTTATCTGCTGATATTTTTATAACAGCTATATCAGAATATGTATCAGAACCAACAAGTTCACCGCTAATTTTTTCTCCAGATGCTAAAAGGATATCAATCTTTTCTGCGTTATTAATAACATGCGTATTTGTCACAATATAGGCATATTGACCATCTTTTTTGTAGATAACACCAGATCCCTCCCCAGCAACGGCTAGTTCGTCAGATGATTCAATATTTCCAAAGATAGCACCAAGACTATTGTTGGCTGACTTTTGGTAATTAATAACAGACACAACAGCATTTTGTACTTTCTCTACAGCCTTTGTAGTAGAAGTTTCATTATTATATTGAACATTGCTGACACTAGTGATGGCAGAATTTGCTTGTTGAACCCGTGGCTGGAAGAAAGAGGCTGATAAGGCCCCGATAAGACCCCCAAAAAATCCAATTACAAATAAAATCGCAAATTTCAAATATTTTTTCATATAAGGAATCCTTTCCATTTCTTTAATTTTCCTTAAGAGTACTATTTCTTTCTTAATTATAACTTAAAGTTTTCAAAAATCAATCCACAACCTGTGGATAACTCTGTGAATTATGTGAAAAACTGTAGCCATATCCTGATTTTCTAAAAATATTTTCTGTCGTATGCTTGTGGATATGTTACAATTATTTTATGAAAATAAAATTGATTACCGTTGGAAAATTGAAAGAAAAGTACCTCAAAGAAGGTATTGCAGAATATAGTAAACGATTGGGACGATTTACTAAGTTGGATATGATTGAGCTTCCTGATGAAAAAACACCAGATAAAGCCAGTCAGGCAGAGAATGAACAAATATTAAAAAAAGAAGCCGATAGAATTATGTCTAAAATTGGAGAGCGAGATTTTGTCATTGCCTTAGCGATAGAAGGGAAACAATTTCCATCGGAAGAATTTAGTCAAAGGATATCTGACATTGCAGTAAATGGGTATTCAGATATAACTTTTATCATCGGTGGTAGTTTGGGTCTCGATTCTTGTATTAAAAAAAGAGCTAATTTGTTGATGAGTTTTGGACAGTTGACACTTCCCCATCAACTAATGAAATTAGTTCTCATCGAGCAGATTTATCGTGCATTTATGATTCAGCAGGGAAGCCCATATCATAAGTAGTTTCACGTGAAACAAGGAGTGAAAATGAATCAAAAAGAGTATCGTGTTTTTGAGGGATTGAGAATTGCTTGTTCATTAACGTTTATCAGTGGTTATTTAAATGCCTTTACTTTTGTGACTCAGGGTGGTCGCTTTGCTGGCGTACAATCTGGAAATGTTATTTCCCTAGCTTATTTTTTAGCTAAAGGTGATTTTGCGCAGGTAGTTAATTTTTCCATTCCCATTTTATTTTTTGTATTCGGACAATTTTTTACCTACTTAGCAAGAAGGTATTTTGAAAAACAAACATGGTCTTGGCACTTTGGTAGTAGTGTAATGATGTTAGTTCTTATTTTACTAACTATCATTCTCTCACCTATAATGCCTGCGTCTTTTACAATTGCTAGTCTAGCCTTCGTAGCCTCTATTCAAGTAGAAACATTTAGAAGGTTACGAGGTGCTCCGTATGCCAATGTGATGATGACAGGGAATGTCAAAAATGCTGCTTATCTCTGGTTTAAAGGAGTTATTGAAAAAGATTCAGAACTTAGAAAAACAGGTAGAAACATCTTATTGACCATTATAGGGTTTATGCTAGGTGTCATCATATCTACTCACCTATCCTTCCAATTTGAAGAATATGCCCTTATTGGTCTGATTTTGCCAGTGTTATATATTAATTATGAATTATGGCAAGAAAAAAGACCTACTCGAGGTAGGTCTAAATGATTCCAGCAGGATTCGAACCTGCGACCGTTCGCTTAGAAGGCGAATGCTCTATCCAGCTGAGCTATGGAACCTTAACCATTTTATTTTACATTAAACAAAGCACTCTGTCAATACAATAAAAAATCAAAAAATGTATTGACAAACAAAGTCACATGTATTATACTAGTTATTGTTCTAAAAATGGTCCGTTGGTCAAGGGGTTAAGACACCGCCTTTTCACGGCGGTAACACGGGTTCGAATCCCGTACGGACTATTTCTTCCGCCATAGCTCAGTTGGTAGAGCGCATGACTGTTAATCATGATGTCACAGGTTCGAGCCCTGTTGGCGGAGTAGATAAAGCATAGGAAACCTTGAGAAATCAAGGTTTTTTGTTTTTTACAAGAAAAAACCGAGAAAGTTTAGTATTCTCGGTTCTTAGAATAATAGTATCCAATGAATTGATAGGAGAAAAATACAAAAACTGCACCAAAAGAAATCAGTAAACCTAGATAGAAACCATTTGGTACAAAGGTTAAAACTAGTTTAGTTTGACCTGGACTTACATCCACTTTCATAAAACCCTCTTGCGCTTTTTGGATTTTGATAGGTTTACCATCAATGGTTGCATTCCATCCTTTATCATAGGGTAAAGTAAGGAGGAGTGAGGATTCTTTATCGGTTACAAAATCAACAGTTACTTTATTACCATCAGTTTTTGTTACTACTTGTTTTTCTTGGAGAATGGAAATAGCCTGTTGGAAAGCTAATAAGTCCAATCGATAAAATTGTGGTTTATCAAAAGAAACTTGATTATTTTCAGGAAAATATACATTGACTTGAACCTGTACATCTGTAGTAAAGCTCCCCACATTGAAGAAAGAGAAAGCATTATCTAGTGTAAACTCACTTGACTGATTGTTGACAGTAATGACAACTTTTTTTTGATTCTCATTTGAGAATGTTAAATTTGGCAAATTTAAGTATACTTGGCTATTTGCAGGTATATTTACTAAGAAAGTTGCTTTTGCAGCATCCTCATTGTCCACTTTGTTGACAGTCATTCGATTGCTCAGTTCAACTGTATTTTGTGAAACAACATCTGATAGAGTGTGGTAGTATTTTTGAGATCGCCCTGTTAGTTGATTAAGAAAATTTGTTTGATTATCGAGAGTCAGATTTGTAAAATTGACATCTCTGTAAATCCCTTCAGTCAATAGTGCTAATCCTAGATTAAAACTATTTTCGTAAAGATTAATAGTAGACTGACTCTGATTCAGTGTGAAACCAAACTTATTTGGGTCCGTAGTAGCTAAATTATATTTGATTCCGAATAGGCTATCAGCAATAATTGTATTATTCTGATAACGAAGATTCAAATTGGTACCGTCTGAACGGAAACCGAGCTTATCTAGTACTGAGCTGGAAGCACGATTTCGAATGGAGGAGAATTGAGAAATACCGTTGTAATTGAATTTCATGCTATCATTGCCAGTTTGTGGTAATAGACGTTCTATACGATAAAATGAATCAGTTGTAGTCTTTGTAGACTTTACAATACTGTCAATATCTGCCAATTTTTCTTCATAGTTTGATCGGCTAGGGAAATGCCATTCATCAGAAATCCCCTGAACCTGATAATGACTATGTAATCCAAGTTCTAAGAAAGTGAAGAACAATAAAACAATATTAATCCATTTTAAGGATGATTTATAGCGAATCATTGCTACAAAAAGAATGAAGTAGGCTATTAGAAATTCTAGTGTGAGTAGGAAATTTACATCCGTTAGAAACTCATAATGATCTCTAAAAATAAAGGTAGAAGTAAAGCAAATGAGTAAAAATGAAACAATCAGAGTAAAATTTTTAATACTTACTTGACGTAGTCGTACCAATGTCTCTGCTGCTAAATAGATAACGGTTATTGATAGAGCCCATGCATAACGATAGAGGAACATGTTTGGCGCATGCATACCTTGCCAAAAAAGATTGAGTGGTTGTAGGTAGAAACTTGAAATAATGAATGTAAAGAATAGAGCATAGGAGAGTTTGACAGTTGGTTTTATTTCTTTTAATGTAAAGAATAATAAAGCGAGTATTAATGGAACGAGACCAACAGAGATCATGGGAATAGAACCGAATTTTGTTGTATCAAAGCTACCAACTAAGTTTTTTGCAAAGAAGTCCAGATACCAAGAGTCTTCGGTTTTTAGGTTGACAATTTTTGTAAATGTCTCACCATGAGTTTTTAAATCCAAGTAGGTTGGTAACAACATGAACATGCTGCTTAGAGCAGATAAAATTGACACTATTGTAAACTTGATAAATCTTTTGATTCTCTGACTATCTATCCATGATAATTGAACCAATGTCCATAATGTTAGAAAAATAGCCACCATATAACCGAAGTAATAGTTTTGGATAAACAAGCATGTTAATGTTATGTAGTAGAGAATCGGCCCCTGTTTTTTTAATAATCGATGCAATCCAAGAAGAACGAGTGGTAGGAGTATAAAAACGTCTGGCCAGTTGTTTATTTCTAATTGACTTGTACTAAAACTCATCAGAGAAAAACTAGTAGCGAGTAATAGTGCCCATTCTTCTTTCAAATTTTTATGGATACCCTTTAGACTGAAATAAGTTGACAACCCAGTCAATCCAAATTTGACAATAGTGACAAGGTAGATAGCGTCAGGCATGGATTGTAAATCAAAGAAAAAGACAATTGGAGATAGGAATGAGCCTAGGTAATAGGAGGATAGAGCATAAAAATTGAGTCCTAAACCACTTGAAAATGTGTAAAATAAAGAGCCGTCTCCGTGTAAAGTATTTCGTAATGTTTGATTAAAAATAACATACTGATGGAAGCCATCACTGGCCAATATTGTTGTATCACTTCCCCACCAGATTCCTTGAAATGCTAAGACGATAGAAATAATAGTCAGCGGAATAAGGAAAGATAAGAGATAATAAATGGATGTTTTTGTAAATATTTTTTTCATAGATTTAAAAGAAAAGGCGAATAAATCGCCTTTTTATTATGCTTTCCAAAGTTCTTGTACTTTTGCTTGTACTTCAGCATTTTCCAAGAATTCATCATAAGTTTCGTCGATTCGGTCGATAACACCGTTTTTAGAAATGACGATGATATGGTTTGCTAAAGTTTGAATAAATTCGTGGTCATGGCTGGCAAAGATGATGGACTCTTTAAAAGCTTTCAAACCATCGTTCAGACTGGAAATTGATTCCAAGTCCAAGTGGTTGGTTGGATCATCTAAGACCAAGACATTTGACTTGAGGAGCATGAGTTTTGACAACATCACGCGCACTTTTTCGCCCCCTGACAAGACGTTTACAGGTTTGTTAACCTCATCACCCGAGAAGAGCATACGTCCCAAGAAACCGCGCAAGAAGGTATTGTCATCTTCTTCCTTGCTGGCAAATTGACGGAGCCAATCAAGGATAGATTCGTTTGTATCAAAGTCACGAGTATTGTCTTTTGGTAAGTAGGATTGACTAGTAGTGACACCCCACTTGACAGTACCTTCATATTCAATATCGCCCATAAGAGCACGAATGAGAGCAGTTGTTTGGATGTCGTTTTGACCAATAAGAGCAGTCTTGTCACCTGGGCGCAGGATAAAGCTGATATTGTCAAGAATCGTTTCACCATCAATAACAACTTTCAAGTTTTCAACTGTTAAGAGGTCATTACCGATTTCACGTTCTGATTTGAAGTTGATAAATGGGTACTTACGGCTAGAAGGAATAATTTCCTCCAACTCGATTTTGTCCAGCATCTTTTTCCGTGAAGTAGCTTGCTTAGACTTTGAGGCATTGGCAGAGAAACGGGCAACGAATTCTTGTAATTCCTTGATTTTTTCTTCTGCTTTGGCATTACGGTCAGCTTGTAGTTTAGCTGCTAGTTCACTGGATTGCTTCCAGAAGTCATAGTTACCAACGAAAATCTTGATTTTACCGAAGTCAAGGTCGGCCATGTGGGTACATACCTTGTTCAAGAAGTGGCGGTCGTGGGACACGACGATAACCGTATTTTCGAAATCAATCAAGAAATCTTCGAGCCAGTTGATGGATTGGATGTCCAGACCGTTGGTTGGCTCGTCCAAAAGAAGAACATCTGGTTTACCAAAGAGGGCCTTAGCCAAGAGGACTTTAACCTTCTCACCGTTGGTCAATTCGCTCATGTTTTGGTAGTGGAGGTCTTCTGAGATATTGAGGTTTTGGAGCAATTGAGAAGCTTCACTTTCAGCTTCCCAGCCACCAAGTTCAGCAAACTCACCTTCTAATTCAGCAGCACGAACACCATCTTCATCAGAAAAATCTTCCTTCATGTAAATAGCATCTTTTTCTTTCATGATGCTGTAAAGTTGCTCATTTCCCATGATAACAACGTCAATCACGCGCTCATCTTCATAGTCGAAATGGTTCTGACGTAGTACAGAAAGGCGTTCGTCTGGTCCAAGTGAAATATGACCTGTTGATGGCTCGATGTCACCAGCAAGAATTTTTAAAAATGTAGATTTACCGGCCCCGTTTGCACCAATCAAACCGTAGGTATTTCCTGCTGTAAATTTGATATTGACATCGTCAAATAATTTGCGGTCGCTAAAACGAAGCGACACGTCTGATACTGTAAGCATAGTTTCTCCTCTATATTCTGTCTATTAGTTTTATTGTACTAGAAAGAACTTGAATTTTCAATGAATTACATTGGAATCAAAATATCTCCATCATAATGTTTATGGTCTTTTTGAAGACTGAAGCCACGTCCACGCACCTGACTCGCAGGCATAACAACCATAAAGGCAGTTTCATCAATTTCTAATACCGCTGTCTCCAGTTTCTGCATTTCTGGAATAGAGATGGTAGTCATCAACATGCGCTTGTCAACCCCTGTAAAGCCACCGATAATTGGAAGTTCTGTCACACCGCGATCAGCAACTTTAGTAATATAGTCTTTAATTTCTTCTGATTTTTGAGAAATAATCATGATATTTCGAGAAGATTGGGTACCAGACATCATGCGGTTGACAATATAAGTAATGGTCATTAGGGCAATAATCGAGTACATAACAGTATCAGTATCGAAGGCAACAAATCCAAGACCAACGATAATACCATCAATAATAGCCATTGTCAGACCTAATGATAAAGGGGTGTACTTGTGAATAAATTGAATAAGAATACCTGTCCCACCAGTAGAAGAATTTCCAAGGAAAACAAGCCCAAGTCCAAAACCTAGGATAATTCCACCGAAAATAGCAGCTAGGAGAGGATTTTCTGTCAAGTTGGGTAAACCTGCTGTCAACTTGATGCAAAGAGGATAAATGACAGCACCATAGACAGTTTTGATAAATACAGATTTTCCTAAGAAAAACCAACAGATGATTAATAAAGGGATGTTACAGTAGAGGACAAAGTCAGACGGACTCCACCCCAGAAGAGCATTGAGTGCGATTGCTAAACCTCCGACACCACCAGATACGATATTATTCTCTAGAAAAAAACTGTTAAATCCAATGGCCATGACAACTGATCCGAGTGTGACAGAGATAAAGTCCTTTATACGTTCTTTCATATATTCTCCTTGGTTAGTGTTATAAAAGCAATTTCTATTATCCCTAATTTAGACAGTATCGTCAAGGCTTTGTCAGCTTGACTTTCTAATTTTTAAGCGGTATAATTGTATTCAATCAGAAGAGTAGGTAATCTTCCATTTTTAGAGAGCTTGTGGTCGCTGTAAACAAGTAATGGTGATTGGTGAATGGACTGATTTTGTAATGAATTCGAACCAATAAGGATTCGGCTAGCAGGCCTTATGTGCATTGAGATAGGAGTATCTACTCCTAAAGTAAGGTGGTACCGTGTCCTTGACGCCCTTGCACAGTTTCTGTGCGGGGCTTTTTTTATGAAAATTATCAGATGAGGTGAAGGAATGACCAAACCAATTATTTTGACGGGAGACCGTCCAACAGGCAAACTCCATATCGGCCACTATGTTGGCTCATTGAAAAATCGTGTTCTACTCCAAAATGCTGGACAGCATGAACTCTTTGTCTTTTTAGCAGATCAACAAGCCTTGACAGATCATGCAAAGGAACCGCAAAAGATTGTTGAATCCGTTGGAAACGTAGCACTAGATTATCTAGCGGCAGGACTTGATCCAGTTAAGACAACGATTTTCATCCAGAGTCAAATTCCTGAATTGGCAGAGTTGACCATGTACTACATGAACTTGGTATCTGTTGCACGTCTAGAACGCAATCCAACTGTAAAAACCGAGATTGCTCAGAAGGGATTTGGCGAAGGAATTCCAGCTGGTTTCTTGGTCTATCCTGTGTCTCAAGCGGCTGACATCACAGCCTTTAAGGCAAATTTTGTCCCTGTTGGAAATGACCAGAAACCGATGATTGAGCAGACTCGTGAAATCGTTCGTAGCTTTAACCATGCTTACCAGACTGATATTTTGGTAGAGCCGGAGGGCATTTATCCTGAAAATGAGGCAGCTGGTCGCTTACCAGGTTTGGACGGCAATGCCAAGATGTCTAAGTCACTTGGAAATGGTATTTATCTGGCAGATGACATGGATACGCTCAAGAAGAAAGTCATGTCCATGTACACTGATCCCAACCACATCCGTGTTGAAGACCCAGGTAAGATTGAAGGAAACATGGTTTTCCACTATCTTGACGTTTTTGGGCGCGAAGAAGATAAGGCTGAGATTGAGGCTATGAAGGAGCACTATCAACGTGGTGGTTTGGGCGATGTGAAGACCAAACGTTATTTGCTGGACATTTTAGAGAGAGAATTAGGACCAATCCGTGAACGCCGTCTGGAGTTTGCACAGGATATGGGCCAGGTCTATGCAATGTTGGAAGCAGGTAGCCAAAAAGCTCGCCAAGTTGCTGCGACAAC
This sequence comes from Streptococcus sp. 2021WUSS109, assembly GCF_044427305.1. Lineage (NCBI taxonomy): Bacteria > Bacillati > Bacillota > Bacilli > Lactobacillales > Streptococcaceae > Streptococcus > Streptococcus sp. 2021WUSS109. The sequence continues at coordinate 2,003 of NZ_JAOTGF010000023.1, read as the reverse complement.
TCTTGACCAAGTGAAATCTGCTATGGGAATTAACTATTTTAAATAAGGTTAACAATGAAAGAGCAATGTTGAGAAAATGTTGCTTTTTTCATTTATTTTACGACGTAGCAAAAAACAAACGTTCGAATTTTATATATAAAACTGAATAGAATTTTCTGAATTTTTAGGAATGATGATATTAAAGCGAATAATGATTGACAAATGATTTCAAAATGTTATCATAATTAAAATACAAATAGCAATCACGCTACATATTAAATAAGAAAAGAGGAAGAACATGTCAAACTGGGACACTAAATTTTTGAAAAAAGGCTTTACTTTCGACGATGTATTACTTATTCCGGCTGAAAGTCATGTATTACCACATGATATTGATTTAAAAACACAATTAGCACCAAATTTGACCCTTAATCTTCCGATTATTTCTGCTGCCATGGATACCGTAACAGATAGCAAAATGGCTATCGCTATGGCGCGTGCAGGTGGTTTGGGTGTCATCCATAAGAATATGTCTATCGCAGAGCAGGCTGATGAGGTGCGTAAGGTAAAACGTTCTGAAAATGGTGTTATTATCGATCCATTCTTCTTAACACCAGAACACACCATTGCTGAAGCTGAGAAATTGATGGCTACTTATCGTATTTCCGGTGTGCCAATCGTTGAAACATTGGAAAATCGTAAATTGGTTGGTATCATCACCAACCGTGATATGCGTTTCATTTCCGACTATTCACAGCCAATTTCGACCAACATGACAAGCGATGCTTTGGTAACAGCGCCAGTTGGAACAGATCTTGCGACTGCGGAGTCTATTCTTCACAAGCATCGTATTGAAAAATTGCCATTGGTTGATGAAAACGGCCGTTTGTCAGGCTTGATTACCATCAAAGATATTGAGAAAGTGATTGAGTTCCCAAATGCTGCGAAGGATGAATTTGGTCGTCTCTTGGTTGCGGGTGCTGTTGGTGTTACATCTGATACTTTTGAACGTGCAGAAGCCCTTTTTGAAGCGGGTGCAGACGCGATTGTCATCGATACGGCTCACGGTCACTCAGCAGGCGTTCTTCGCAAGATTAAAGAAATTCGTGAACACTTCCCAACTCGTACCTTGATTGCCGGCAACATTGCCACAGCTGAAGGAGCTCGTGCTCTTTATGAAGCTGGTGTTGATGTTGTCAAGGTCGGTATTGGACCTGGTTCAATCTGTACAACACGTGTCATCGCAGGTGTCGGTGTACCACAAGTGACAGCTATCTATGATGCAGCTGGTGTTGCGCGTGAATATGGTAAAACCATTATCGCTGACGGTGGTATCAAATATTCTGGAGATATTGTCAAGGCACTTGCCGCTGGTGGACATGCTGTTATGCTTGGCTCTATGTTCGCTGGGACGGATGAAGCACCAGGTGAGACAGAAATCTTCCAAGGTCGTAAGTTCAAGACCTATCGCGGTATGGGCTCTATCGCTGCCATGAAACAAGGTTCAAAAGACCGTTACTTCCAAGCATCTGTCAATGAAGCTAACAAGTTGGTTCCAGAAGGAATTGAAGGTCGTGTAGCCTATAAAGGTTCAGTTGCAGATATGATTTTCCAAATGGTTGGTGGACTTCGCTCAGGTATGGGCTATGTAGGTGCTGGTAACTTGACTGAATTGCATGAAAATGCTCAATTCATCGAAATGTCAGGTGCTGGTTTGAAAGAAAGCCATCCACACGATGTTCAAATCACAAATGAAGCTCCAAACTATTCAGTACAGTAAACAAAAACAAGACCCTCTTGACAGCAATGTCATTAAGTTAAGCATTTAAGTAGCTAAAGAAACTATTCCCGTCTGAGCAGTTCATGACAAAACGGGAATAGTTTTTATTTTAGGGCGCACAAAAAGGAGGTTTTTTAACCCTATTTTTCAACTATTATGTTACTCTATAAGTGAAGCTTACAGGTACCTTGCTTTTTATCTTTCTTTGGAACGTTCGATTGGGTCGGATGATGGATAAATGTTT
>NZ_JAOTGF010000022.1:0-36855 GCF_044427305.1 Streptococcus sp. 2021WUSS109 | reverse complement strand
CATCACTCGCTTAATGGAGACGTTAGGGGAGCTTTATTTTTAATAGTATCGGGAAGTAGCTCAGCTTGGTAGAGTACTTGGTTTGGGACCAAGGTGTCGCAGGTTCGAATCCTGTCTTCCCGATTATATTATTTTGGCGGTGTAGCTCAGCTGGCTAGAGCGTCCGGTTCATACCCGGGAGGTCGGGGGTTCGATCCCCTTCGCCGCTATATACTCTTGTTTGCTGGACCTTTAGCTCAGCTGGTTAGAGCTCTCGGCTCATAACCGAGCGGTCGTAGGTTCGAGTCCTACAAGGTCCATATATTGGAGGATTACCCAAGTCCGGCTGAAGGGAACGGTCTTGAAAACCGTCAGGCGTGTAACAGCGTGCGTGGGTTCGAATCCCACATCCTCCTTTTCTACTACCGCGGGATGGAGCAGCTAGGTAGCTCGTCGGGCTCATAACCCGAAGGTCGTAGGTTCAAATCCTGCTCCCGCAATTTCTTTAAGATGTGGCTCGGTAGCTCAGTTGGTAGAGCAATGGATTGAAGCTCCATGTGTCGGCGGTTCGATTCCGTCTCGCGCCATTAATTTAACTTTGTCCAAGTTTATTATCTTGGGCGCGTAGCTCAGATGGTTAGAGCGCACGCCTGATAAGCGTGAGGTCGGTGGTTCGATTCCACTCGTGCCCATATTATATTGATGGAGAATTACTCAAGAGGCTGAAGAGGACGGTTTGCTAAATCGTTAGGTCGGGTAACTGGCGCAAGGGTTCGAATCCCTTATTCTCCGTAGTGAACGAGATTATCGCTTGATATTCTCGTTTTATTGTATTTTGGTGAGGGTCTATTATGAATAAATTTTCAAAATTAGTAGTAGTTGTTTCTATCTTTTTATTACTGTCATTTTCTCTTTTGTTTGTTACTTTTTCTAAAGGGTTACAGGTACCATATTTAAATAACCTTATCAGTGTTGTTGTGTCGCCAATTCAATCGGTTATTTCAGTGCCTACTAGATTTTTTTCTGAGCAGAAAGATGTCTTGACAGATTTGATTAACGCTTACGAGGAAAACAAACAATTAAAGGAAGCTATTATGAGCCTTGAAGGGATGGCTGCTGAAAATACTAGCTTGAAAGAAGAGAATGCATCGCTTCGTAGTAGTTTAGGTGTGGTGTCTGATTTTCCAGAAAAACAACTTATTCCAGGATCAGTTTTAGTGAGGACTCCTTCATCGTGGTCGGAGCATATTTCAATTAATATTGGTGAGACTAGTGGTGTGTCATCTAATGCACTTGTGGTTGCTAATGGTGGATTAGTTGGCATCGTGAGTTCATTGAGTTCAGATTCGGCGGTTGTTACCTTATTTACGAATTCGGATGAATTCACGAAGTTGCCTGTGAAAATTTCTGTTGATTCTAAAGAAATTTATGGTATTTTATCGGGCTATGATGCAGATACAAATAGTTTTATCATTAATCAGTTGAACTCAGCTGATGAAATTGCAGTGGGTAGCAATGTTGTAACGAGTGATTTGGCTGGTGCGACTCCGGCAAATGTCCAAATTGGTAAAGTTTTATCGGTTAAATCAAATAGTAACAGTTTAAATAGAGAAGTATATGTTGAGCCGACAGCTAGTTTTTCAAACATTTATTCGGTTTTAGTGGTAGGTCAAACAAATGCGCAATAAAATGATAGAAATATTCATGTTTCCCATCTTGTTCTTTATTTTATTACTTGATGGACAGATTTCAACGTTGGTAACAAATTGGTCGGTCGGATTATTTACTATTTCAAGTCATTTGGTACTTATGTTAGCTATTTTTTATGCTAACTATGTATCTCTTGGTTTTTCATTATTCATATTTACTTTGCTAGGTTTGGTATATGATATTAGTTATCTTAATCTGATTGGTATTGCTACTACAACTCTTCCTTTAGTTTTGTATTGCATCTATTTCTTCTTTCAAGGTGCTGTCAGCAAGCGAGGAATTAATATTTTGATTTTACTAGTAGCTATTTTTCAATTTGAATTTATTAGTTATTCATTTGCTCGCATTTTTCATATAACAAACTTGTCTGTGTTTATCTTTGTTTTTAATAAATTACTTCCAAGTTTACTATTCAATTTGGTCTTATTTTTCGTATTACAACCGTTATTTGAGCGTTTATTTGGAATAACAAATAAGACATAGAAATGTAATAATTGCGTAATATACTTACGCGATTTTTTTGATAGAATGAGAGAGTCAGAAAGTATAGAGGAGTTATGTTCGGATATGAAGAAAAAAATCTTGGCTACAATTATGTTAAGTACAGTCGTTCTATCTAATGCTAATTATGTAGCTGTGATTAGTGCGAATGATGTAGATAGTCAGATTGCAGCAAAAAATCAACAGATTAGTGAGTTGACAGCACAACAAGCAGAAGCTCAACAACAAGTTGATGCTATTCAAGGACAAGTTGATGCAATTGTTAGTGAACAGGCGAAATTAACAGAAGAAAATACTCGTTTGGAAGCAGAATCGCAGACATTGGCGGCAGATATTGAGCGTTTGTCAGCTGATATTGTATCGCGTGATGGTGCTTTGAGGGAGCAGGCACGTAGTGCTCAAATTGATGGTTCTGCTTCAAGTTACATTAATACAATTTTGGATTCAAAATCAATCATTGATGCTGTTTCTCGTGTTAATGCAATGCGTGAGATTGTTTCAGCTAATAACCGTATGTTGGAACAACAAAAGGCTGATAAAGAAGCGATTGTTGAAAAACAGAAGGCAAACCAAGAAGCAATCACTACTTTGGCTGCTAATCGTCAGAAATTGGAAGATGATGCCCAAGTATTGCAAGTACGTCAAGCTGAATTAGAAGCTGCTAAGTTAAATTTGGCTGTGCAGAAAGCTACTGCTGAAGACGAGAAGAATTCATTACTGGAGAAAAAGGCAGTAGCAGAGGAAGCGGCTCGTCAAGCGGCCGCTCGTCAGGCTGAGTATCAAGCGCAACAAGCTTCTCTAGCGCAACAACAAGTGGCTTCAGTATCGGCACCTGTTGTGTCAACTCCAGTGGCGACTGCAGTGACTGAAACGGTTGCAGCCCCTACTCAGACAGTATCACAATCTACACCAACGGTAAGCACACCTACAACGTCTACATCATCAGGTTCAGGTAGTTCAGCGGCAGCAAATAATGCGCGTTATGACGCTTCATCTTACCCAGTTGGTGAGTGTACTTGGGGAGTTAAATCTCAACTTTCATGGGTTGGTCCTTACTGGGGAGATGCTAAACAGTGGTTAGCATCAGCTCGTGCAGAAGGTTTTAACACTGGTTCTATTCCAAGAGAGGGTGCAATTGCTGTTTGGACAGGTGGCTATTATGGACACGTAGCTGTTGTTACGGCTGTTCAATCTTCAACAAGTATCCAAGTTGTTGAATCAAACTACATGGGTCGTCGTTATATTGGTAACCATCGTGGTGGTTATTTCAATCCAACAACGACTTCTGAGGGAGCAGTTTACTACATTTACCCTCCATATTAAGAAATTTTCAAATAGAGCGTGTGGATTTGCGCTCTATTTTTGTTTGAAAAATGAAGGAAAAAGGGTTAAAATAGTAAAGGTAGAAATATATAGGAGGCTGTCATGGCGTTTACTGACTTAAAATTGTTCGCTCTTTCGTCAAATCAGAAGTTAGCTGAACAGGTGTCGAAAAAAATAGGAATTCCTCTTGGAAAATCAAGTGTTCGTCAATTTTCAGATGGTGAGATTCAGGTAAATATTGAGGAATCCATTCGTGGAACTCATGTGTATATTCTTCAATCCACTAGCTCACCAGTTAATGATAATTTAATGGAAATTTTGATTATGGTCGATGCTCTTAAACGTGCATCTGCTGAATCAGTAAACGTAGTAATGCCTTATTATGGTTATGCACGCCAAGATCGGAAGGCTCGTGCACGGGAACCAATTACATCAAAATTGGTGGCTAATATGTTGCAAACAGCGGGGGTCAATCGTTTGTTGACAATTGATTTGCATGCTGCGCAGATTCAGGGATTCTTCGATATTCCTGTTGATCATTTGATGGGTGCTCCATTGATTGCGGATTATTTTGAACGTCGTGGTATGGTAGGTGATGGCTATGTTGTTGTATCACCTGACCATGGTGGTGTGACACGTGCCCGTAAGTTAGCACAGTTCTTGAAGACACCGATTGCTATTATTGATAAACGCCGTAGTGTTGATAAGATGAATACATCAGAAGTGATGAACATTATTGGCGATATTAAGGATAAAACTTGTATCTTGATTGATGATATGATTGATACTGCGGGTACCATCTGTCATGCAGCGGATGCTTTGGCAGATGCAGGGGCAACAGCTGTTTATGCTTCATGTACGCATCCAGTATTGTCAGGGCCTGCTATGGATAACATTAGTAAGTCAGCAATTAAGAAATTGGTTGTTCTTGATACAATTGAAATTGCAGAAGATCGCTTAATCGATAAAATCGAACATATTTCAACGGCAGAATTATTAGCGGAAGCGATTATTCGTATTCATGAAAAACGTCCTTTGTCACCTTTGTTTGAGGCAAGTCGTGTTAAATAGGTATGTGAAGAGTCAAATGACTCTTCTTTTTTACATTTATTTTCAAAATGTATTATAATAGTTTTATATGTTTTTGAGGTGGCAGAATGGATTTATTAAATCGTTTTAATAAGAATTTGAATCGGATTGAGGTTTCGATGATTCGTCAGTTTGATCAGTCTATTTCGGATGTTCCAGGGATTTTGAAACTGACCTTGGGAGAGCCTGATTTTACAACGCCTGATCATGTCAAAGAAGCGGCTAAGGCTGCAATCGATGCTAACCAGAGCTATTATACTGGTATGGCTGGTCTTTTGGAGTTGCGCCAAGCAGCAGCTGAGTTTGTGGCTGAAAAATATAATTTACACTACAATCCAGAAAATGAAATCCTCTCTACAATCGGTGCGACAGAAGCTCTATCAGCGAGTTTAGTTGCTATTTTGGAAGCTAGAGATACGGTACTTCTACCTGCACCTGCCTATCCTGGTTATGAGCCGATTGTCAATATGGTGGGGGCAGACATTGTTGAGATTGATACGACGGCAAATGATTTTGTTTTGACACCTGAGATGTTGGAAGAGGCGATTATTGAGCAGGGGGATAAGCTAAAAGCTGTCATTCTCAACTATCCTGCCAATCCAACGGGAGTGACCTACTCACGTGAGCAAATTCAGGCCTTTGCGGATGTCTTGCGTAAGTATCCTGTCTTTGTCCTATCAGATGAGGTCTATGCGGAGTTGACTTACACTGGTCAGCCCCATACTTCGATTGCGGAGTTTTTGCCAGAACAGACCATTTTGATTCAGGGATTGTCCAAGTCCCATGCCATGACAGGTTGGCGGATTGGCTTGATTATGAGTCAGGCTCCCATCATCGCTCAAATCATCAAGAGCCACCAATATCTCGTGACTGCAGCGTCAACTGCTATGCAGTATGGTGCGGTTGAGGCCTTGAAAAACGGTAAGGATGATGCTCTGCCAATGCGGGCGGAGTACGTCAAGCGTCGGGATTACATCATCGAGAAGATGACGGACTTGGGCTTTAAAATTATCAAGCCTGATGGTGCGTTTTACATCTTTGCAAAAATCCCTGCGGGTTACAATCAAGATTCCTTTAGCTTCTTGCAAGACTTTGCGAGAAAGAAAGCGGTGGCCTTAATTCCGGGTGCAGCCTTCGGTCAGTATGGAGAAGGCTATGTGCGAATTTCCTATGCAGCAAGTATGGAGAAAATTCAAACAGCCATGGCTCGTTTGAAGGAATATCTAGAAGAAAATGGAACGAATTGAAACTAGGGGATTAGTCCTTTACAATCGGAATTTTCGAGAAGATGACAAGCTGGTCAAGATTTTTACAGAGAAGGCTGGCAAGCGAATGTTTTTTGTGAAACATGCCTCTAAGTCCAAGCTGGTAGCTTCTATCCAGCCTTTGACCTATGCGGATTTTATCGTTAAAATCAATGATGATGGTCTGTCTTATATCGAAGATTTTCATCAGGTACAGCCATTTAAGAATATTAACGGCGATATTTTCAAGCTTAGCTATGCTACCTATATCTTGGCCTTGGCAGATGCGGCCTTGCAGGATAAGGTTTATGACCCAGCCCTCTTTGCATTTTTGGTCAAGACCTTAGATTTGATGGAGTCGGGTTTGGACTATGAAATTTTGACCAATATCTTTGAAATTCAACTCTTGGGACGATTTGGGATCAGTCTGAATTTTCACGAGTGTGCTTTTTGTCATCGGGTTGGCTTGCCTTTCGACTATTCCTACAAGTACAGCGGTGTCTTGTGTCCGCAACACTATCAACAAGATGAGCGACGGGCTTATCTGGATCCCAATGTTCCCTATCTACTTGATCAATTTCAGGCTATTTCCTTTGATGAGCTGGAAACCATTTCCATCAAGCCTGAGATGAAGCGAAAATTACGGCTTTTTATTGACCAGCTGTACGAGGAATATGTGGGGATTCACTTGAAATCCAAGAAATTTATAGATGATTTGTCTTCTTGGGGGCAGATTATGAAACCAAGAACAGAAAATGAGGAAACAGAATGAAACGTATTGCAGTAGATGCTATGGGTGGGGACCATGCCCCTCAGGCAGTGGTAGAAGGTGTCAATCAAGCCTTGGCTGCCTTTCCAGATATTGAGATTCAACTTTATGGTGATGAAGCTAAAATCAAGCAGTATTTGACAGCGACTGAGCGTGTCAGCATTGTCCATACGACGGAGAAAATTAATTCAGATGATGAGCCTGTCAAGGCTATTCGTCGTAAGAAGGAGGCTTCTATGGTCCTAGCGACCAAGGCTGTCAAGGATGGTCAGGCAGATGCAGTCTTGTCAGCTGGAAATACAGGTGCTCTTTTGGCGGCAGGCGTCTTTGTCGTCGGTCGCATCAAGAACATCGACCGTCCTGGTCTTATGTCTACCTTGCCGACTATGGATGGCAAGGGATTTGATATGATGGACTTGGGGGCAAATGCTGAAAATACAGCTCATCACCTCTATCAGTATGGTATCCTTGGCTCATTTTATGCGGAGCATGTGCGTGGGGTCAAACAACCTCGTGTGGGACTTTTGAACAACGGTACGGAAGATACCAAGGGCACGCCAGTTCACCAAGAGGCCTATAAACTCTTGGCGGAAGACAAGTCGATTAACTTTATTGGCAATGTGGAGGCGCGTGAATTGCTTAACAGCGTGGCGGATGTGGTCGTGACGGATGGTTTCACGGGAAACGCTGTGCTGAAAACAGTTGAAGGGACTGCAAAATCCATCGTTGGTCAGTTGAATGGCTCAATCAAGAATGGTGGTCTGCGTGCTAAATTGGGTGGTCTTTTGGTCAAGCCAACCTTGAAAAAGGCCTTGGGGGCGATGGACTATAAAACTGCAGGTGGTGCTGTCTTGCTTGGTCTGAAAGCACCTGTCATCAAGGCGCACGGATCCAGCGATGCTCAGTCAATTTTCTATACGATCAAGCAGACGCGTTCGATTTTGGAGGCTGGCATTGTTGAAAAATCAGTGGCCAAATTTTCAGTAGTGGAGGAGAGTCATGACTAGAGAGCAGGTCTATCAGCGGGTTGTTGAATTAATTCAGGATGAAAAGGGAGAAGATTTTCAAGTTCAACCTGAATCTACTTTGGCAGATAATATTGCAGCAGATTCAGTAGAAATCATGGAATTTGTTCTTAATTTGGAGGATGAATTTCATGTAGATGTCCCAGATGCTGCTATTGAGCATTTCGAGGTCCTATCTGATATTGTTGATTTTATTTATGAAGAAGTGAAAAAACGTTCGTAGTTTACGGGCGTTTTTCTTTGTTTTTTCCTAAATAACCGTAAATTTGTTGTGAATACGAATATTGTGTGTTAGAATAAACGAAAAGACTAGAATATTTTACGAAAGGCGAAGATTCTCATGAAAACAGACCTTCTATATTCAGGAAAAGCCAAAGACATCTACGCAACGGCTGACCGCGACCAGATCGTTGCGGTTTATAAGGATCAGGCGACGGCTTTTAATGGTGGTAAGAAAGAACAGATTGTCGGTAAGGGCCGGCTCAATAATCTGATTTCCTCTTTGATTTTTGAAAAATTGAATGAAGCGGGTGTCCAGACGCATTTTATCAAGCGTTTGTCGGATACGGAGCAGTTGAATAAGAAGGTGGAGATTATTCCTCTTGAGGTTGTTTTGCGAAATGTGACAGCTGGGTCTTTCTCAAAACGCTTCGGGGTGGAGGAAGGGATAGCCTTACCTACTCCTATCGTGGAATTTTACTATAAAAAAGATGAATTGGACGATCCTTTTATCAACGATGAACATATTTTTTTCCTTAATCTAGCTAGTTCAGAAGAAATCGCCTATATCAAGGAAGAAACACGGCGGATTAATGAGTTCTTGAAGGACTTGTTTACACAGATTGGGCTGACTTTGGTGGATTTCAAGCTAGAATTTGGGGTTGACTCGTCTGGTCAGATTTTATTGGCGGATGAGTTTTCTCCTGATAATTGTCGTTTGTGGGATGCGGATGGCAACCATCTGGACAAGGATGTTTTCCGTCGGGGTCTCGGGGAGTTGACCGAGGTTTACGAGGTCGTATTGGCAAAGTTACAAGAAGTGAAATAAGGATTGGAAGATATGGCGAAGCGGATTTTTGTTGAGAAGAAGGCGGATTTTCAGATTAAGGCGGAGGCTCTTCGCAAGGAGTTGACCCATAATTTACAGTTGACAAGTTTGATGAGTGTACGTCTGGTGCAGGTGTACGATGTTTTCCATCTGGAGGAGGACTTGCTGGAGCAAGCTATTAAGCATATCTTTACCGAGCAGGTGACGGACAAGGTCTTGTCGGAAGCGGAACTGGACTTGGCGGAGGCTGCTTATTTTGCGATTGAGGCTCTTCCTGGTCAGTTTGACCAGCGGGCGTCCAGCAGTCAGGAGGCCCTTCTCTTATTGGGCAGTCGTCAGGAGGTGCGTGTCAATACAGGTCAGCTCTATATTTTGAATGGCGATGTGCGGGAAGAAGAGTTGGCTGCTATCAAGAACTATTTGCTGAACCCTGTGGATTCGCGGTTCAAGGACTTGGATGCTCCTTTGGTGGCTCAAGAGTTTTCGGTGTCAGATACGACTATTCCAAGCTTGGACTTTTTTAATAGCTATGGGGCGGAAGAATTTGCAACCTACAAGCGTGAAGCTGGCTTGGCTATGGAAGTGGAAGACCTGCTCTTCATTCAGGACTACTTCAAGTCAATCGGTCGAGTACCAACTGAAACAGAGCTCAAGGTCTTGGATACCTATTGGAGTGATCACTGCCGTCATACGACATTTGAAACAGAACTGAGGTCTATAGACTTTTCAGCTTCAAAATTCCACAAGCAATTGCAGGCGACTTATGACAAGTATCTGGCTATGCGAACAGAGTTAGGTCGGACAGATAAGCCGCAGACGCTTATGGATATGGCGACTATTTTTGGTCGCTATGAGCGGGCAAATGGTCGTCTGGATGACATGGAAGTGTCAGATGAAATCAATGCCTGCTCGGTGGAAATCGAAGTGGATGTGGACGGCGTGAAAGAGCCATGGCTCCTCATGTTCAAGAATGAAACCCACAATCACCCAACAGAAATCGAGCCTTTCGGTGGTGCAGCAACCTGTATCGGCGGAGCCATTCGTGATCCTTTGTCAGGACGTTCCTATGTCTATCAGGCCATGCGAATTTCAGGTGCGGGCGATATTACCCAGCCTTTGATTGCGACTCGTCCAGGGAAATTGCCACAGCAAATCATTTCTAAAACAGCAGCACATGGTTATTCTTCATACGGTAACCAAATTGGTCTTGCGACCACCTATGTACGTGAATATTTCCACCCAGGCTTTGTCGCTAAACGTATGGAGCTAGGCGCCGTAGTCGGTGCTGCTCCTAAGGAAAATGTGGTCCGTGAAAAACCAGCCGCAGGCGATGTGGTCATCTTGTTAGGAGGCAAAACAGGTCGCGATGGTATCGGCGGGGCAACAGGCTCGTCCAAGGTACAGACAGTCGAGTCTGTGGAAACAGCTGGTGCGGAAGTCCAAAAAGGAAATGCCATTGAAGAACGCAAAATCCAACGCTTGTTCCGCAATGGTGCCGTGACTCGCTTGATTAAAAAATCCAATGACTTTGGTGCAGGTGGTGTTTGCGTTGCTGTTGGAGAACTGGCAGACGGTTTAGAAATCGATTTGGACAAGGTTCCACTCAAGTATGCAGGTTTGAACGGAACGGAAATTGCCATTTCTGAATCACAAGAGCGGATGAGCTTGGTTGTTCGTCCTCAAGATGTAGATACCTTTATCGCAGCCTGCCGTGAGGAAAATATCCATGCGGTTGTCGTGGCCAAAGTGACGGAAAAACCAAATCTGGTCATGACCTGGAATGGACAAACCATTGTCGATTTGGAGCGTTCCTTCCTTGATACCAATGGTGTGCGCGTGGTGGTGGATGCCAAGGTAGTTGACAGCCCTGTCCAGCTACCAGAAACACGTACAACATCTGCCGAAACACTACAAGAGGACTTGAAAAATCTTCTATCAGACCTCAACCATACTAGTCAGAAAGGTTTGCAGACGATTTTTGACTCATCTGTTGGTCGCACAACCGTCAACCACCCACTCGGAGGTCGCCACCAGTTGACTCCGACAGAAAGTTCGGTGCAGAAACTACCTGTCCAACACGGCGTGACGACGACGGCTTCTGTCATGGCTCAGGGCTATCATCCCTATCTGGCAGACTGGTCACCTTACCACGGGGCTGCCTATGCGGTCATCGAAGCGACAGCTCGCTTGGTGGCAACAGGGGCTAACTGGTCTAAGGCTCGTTTTTCTTATCAGGAGTATTTTCAGCGAATGGACAAGCAGGCCGAGCGTTTCGGTCAGCCAGTAGCAGCACTTCTGGGCTCTATCGAGGCTCAAATTCAGCTTGGTTTGCCCTCTATCGGTGGCAAGGATTCCATGTCTGGTACCTTTGAGGACTTGACAGTTCCGCCAACCCTGGTTGCCTTTGGTGTGACCACGGCTGACAGTCGCAAGGTTCTCTCGCCTGAGTTCAAGGCGGCTGGCGAGCACATTTACTACTTACCAGGTCAGATTTTGTCCGAAGATATTGATTTTGCCCTGATGAAGTCTAATTTTGAGGCTTTTGAAAAATGGCAGAGCGATTATGCGATTACGGCTGCTAGTGCAGTCAAGTATGGTGGTGTTCTAGAAAGTCTAGCCCTCATGTCCTTTGGAAACCAAATCGGAGCAAGAGTCGAGCTTGCAGACTTTGAAACCAGCTTGACAGGTCAGCTTGGCGGATTTGTCTTCACCTCAAAAGAAGACATTCCAGATGCTGTGAAAATTGGACAAACTACTGCTGACTTTACACTGCTTGTCAACGGAGTCAACCTAACTGGACAGGATTTGCAGGAGGCCTTTGAAGGCAAACTAGAAGAAGTTTACCCAACAGAATTTGAACAGGCGACAGACTTGCAGGATGTTCCGGCAGTCACAAGTTCAGCGGTTATAAAAGCAAAAGAAGCCGTTGAGGTGCCTGTGGTTTATATCCCAGTCTTCCCAGGTACCAACTCAGAATATGATTCTGCCAAGGCCTTTGAACAGGCTGGTGCTAAGGTTAATCTGGTACCGTTTGTAACCCTGGATGCAGAGAGTATTGAAAAGTCAGTTGACACAATGGTTGACAACATTGACAAGGCACACATTCTTTTCTTTGCAGGGGGATTCTCGGCTGCGGATGAGCCAGACGGGTCTGCTAAGTTTATCGTGACCATCTTACGAAATGCCAAGGTCCGCTCTGCTATTGACCAATTCATCGAAAAAGGTGGCCTCATCATCGGTATCTGCAATGGCTTCCAGGCCCTTGTCAAATCGGGCTTGTTGCCATATGGAAACTTTGAGGAGGCGGGTGAAAGCAGTCCAACCCTCTTCTACAACGATGCCAACCAGCACGTTGCCAAAATGGTGGAAACGCGGATTGCCAATGTCAATTCTCCATGGTTGGCGGGTGTCCAAGTTGGCGATATCCATGCTATTCCAGTTTCCCACGGTGAAGGAAAATTTGTGGTGACAGACGAGGAATTTGCTATCCTGCGGGATAATGGTCAGATTTTCAGCCAGTACGTTGACTTTACAGGTCAGCCAAGCATGGATTCTAAGTACAATCCAAACGGTTCTAGCCATGCCATTGAGGGCATTACCAGTCGCAACGGTCAGATTATCGGGAAAATGGGACATTCAGAGCGGTATGAGGACGGTCTTTTCCAAAACATTCCAGGTAAGAAAGACCAAGGACTCTTTGTTTCAGCGGTTCGCTATTTTACAGGAAAATAAATATGACATACGAAGTTAAATCACTCAACGAAGAATGCGGTGTTTTCGGCATTTGGGGACATCCGCAGGCTGCTCAGGTTACTTATTTTGGTCTCCATAGTTTGCAGCACCGTGGGCAAGAAGGGGCAGGGATTTTAGCCAATGATGGTGGGTATTTGCGTCGCCATCGTGGAACAGGTCTGATTGCAGAAGTCTTCAAAAATCCAGTAGATTTAGAAGCCTTGACAGGAACGGCTGCCATTGGTCATATCCGCTATGCAACTTCTGGCTCTGCTTCTATCAATAATATCCAGCCCTTCCTCTTTGATTTTGCAGATATGCAGGTGGGTTTGGCACACAATGGGAATTTGACCAATGCGGTTAGTTTGAAGGCTGAACTTGAAAAAAATGGTTCCATTTTCTCTTCTTCTTCTGACACTGAAATTCTAATGCACTTGATTCGCCGCAGTCACAATCCAGACTTCATGGGAAAAATCAAGGAAGCCCTCAATACTGTTAAAGGTGGCTTTGCCTACCTGATTATGCTGGAAGATAAGCTGGTCGCAGCCTTGGATCCAAATGGATTCCGTCCCCTGTCAATCGGTCGGATGAAAAATGGAGCCTGGGTGGTTGCCAGTGAAACCTGTGCCTTTGAAGTCGTCGGAGCTGACTGGGTGCGAGATGTGGAGCCTGGTGAAATTGTCGTCATTGATGATTCAGGAATTCAATATGATAGCTATACAAGAGATACGCAACTGGCTGTTTGCTCTATGGAGTATGTCTATTTTGCTCGCCCAGATTCGGTAATTCACGGGGTCAATGTCCATACGGCCAGAAAAAACATGGGTCGTCGTTTGGCCCAGGAATTTCAACATGAAGCGGATATCGTGGTTGGTGTGCCAAACTCCTCCCTATCTGCGGCTATGGGATTTGCAGAGGAATCTGGTTTGCCAAATGAAATGGGGCTAATTAAAAACCAATATACCCAGCGGACCTTTATTCAACCAACCCAGGAATTGCGGGAGCAGGGGGTTCGCATGAAGTTGTCAGCCGTTTCAAGTGTTGTCAAAGGCAAGCGCGTGGTCATGATTGACGACTCTATTGTTCGCGGTACAACTAGCCGCCGTATTGTCCAGCTTCTTCGTGATGCAGGGGCAAAAGAAGTCCATGTGGCTATCGGTAGCCCAGAACTCAAGTACCCGTGTTTCTATGGCATTGATATTCAGACCCGTCGGGAGCTGATTTCAGCCAACCATACAGTTGAGGAAGTCTGTGAGATTATTGGGGCAGACAGTCTGACCTACCTTTCTCTTGAGGGGATGATTGAAGCCATCGGCATCGAAATCGATGCACCAAAAGGCGGGCTCTGTGTGGCCTACTTTGATGGAGAATTTCCAACGCCTCTCTATGACTATGAGGAAGAATATCTCCGTAGCCTAGAAGAGAAAACGAGTTTCTACATTGAAAACGTCAAGTAAGTGACCGAGGTGTCAATGTTACTTGACAGACCTGTAAACTGTTGAAAGGAATCAAAATGACAAATAAAAATGCCTACGCCCAATCGGGCGTTGACGTCGAAGCGGGATATGAAGTTGTCGAACGCATCAAGAAGCACGTGGCTCGGACAGAACGCTTGGGTGTTATGGGGGCTCTTGGTGGTTTTGGCGGGATGTTTGACCTGACCAAACTGGATGTCAAAGAACCAGTCTTGGTATCAGGAACAGACGGTGTCGGCACCAAGCTCATGCTGGCGATTCAGTACGACAAGCACGACACCATTGGTCAGGATTGCGTGGCCATGTGTGTCAACGACATCATCGCTGCAGGTGCGGAACCACTTTACTTCCTCGACTACATCGCGACAGGAAAAAATGAACCAGCCAAGCTGGAGCAGGTGGTGGCCGGTGTGGCTGAAGGCTGTGTCCAAGCTGGTTGCGGCCTGATTGGCGGTGAAACGGCTGAAATGCCTGGTATGTACGGAGAGGATGACTATGACCTGGCTGGCTTTGCTGTTGGCATTGCGGAGAAGTCCCAGATTATCGACGGCAGTAAGGTCCAGGAGGGCGACATTCTCCTCGGTCTAGCTTCCAGCGGCATCCACTCCAACGGCTATTCCCTCGTCCGTCGTGTATTTGCAGATGTTTCTGGCGACGCTCTGTTGCCAGAACTCAATGGTAGAGCTCTGAAGGATGTCCTCTTAGAGCCGACCCGCATCTATGTCCAGCAGGTATTGCCTCTGGTAAAAGCAGGGCTGGTCAATGGTATTGCCCACATCACAGGCGGTGGCTTTATCGAAAATATTCCTCGTATGTTTGCTGACAACCTAGCAGCTGAGATTGAAGAGGACAAGATTCCAGTCCTTCCAATCTTTACAGCTCTTGAAAAATACGGCCACATCAAGCATGAAGAAATGTTTGAAATCTTCAATATGGGAATCGGCTTGGTATTGGCAGTCAGTCCAGACAAGGTTGACAGTGTTTGTCAACTAGTTGACGAGGAAGTTTACACCATTGGCCACATTATCGCCAAGGAAGACAAGAGTGTGGTCATCAAATGAAACGAATAGCAGTGTTTGCATCAGGCAACGGATCCAATTTCCAAGTCATCGCAGAGCAGTTTGAAGTAGCTTTTGTCTTTTCAGACCGTAGAAATGCCTATGTCTTGGAACGAGCTAAAAAACTAAGTGTACCAACCTTTACTTTTGAACTAAAAGAGTTTGCGGATAAGCAAGCCTACGAAGAAGCCATTATCCAACTATTAGACCAGCACCAGATTGACTTGGTGGTCTTGGCAGGCTATATGAAGATTGTGGGACCAACCCTGCTGGCTCAGTATGAAGGTCGGATCATCAATATCCACCCCGCCTACTTGCCTGAATTTCCAGGAGCCCATGGGATTGAAGATGCCTGGCAGGCTGGCGTGTCTGAGAGCGGTGTGACAGTCCATTGGGTTGATAGTGGTGTTGACACAGGACAAATTATCAAACAAGTCCGTGTGCCTAGACTGGCTGATGATACTTTAGAAACCTTTGAAGCCAGAATACATGAAGCAGAATACCAACTCTATCCAGCAGTCTTGGAAGAGTTGGGGGTAGTGAGAAAATAAGGAGAAATCATGACAAAACGTGCGTTAATTAGCGTATCCGACAAGGCAGGCATTGTAGAGTTTGCCCAAGAATTGACCAAGTTTGGTTGGGAAATTATCTCCACCGGTGGTACCAAGGTTGCCTTGGATCAGGCTGGTGTAACTACCATCGCCATTGATGATGTGACTGGTTTTCCTGAGATGATGGACGGTCGTGTCAAGACTCTTCATCCGAAAATACACGGTGGTTTGTTAGCACGTCGGGATTTGGACAGCCACCTACAAGCAGCCAGCGACCATGAAATAGGCTTGATTGACTTGGTAGTGGTTAACCTTTACCCCTTCAAAGAGACTATTTTACGTCCAGATGTGACCTATGATTTGGCGGTGGAGAACATCGACATTGGCGGTCCGTCCATGCTTCGTTCAGCAGCTAAAAACCACGCCAGCGTGACAGTTGTAGTGGATCCGACAGATTATTCGACGGTTTTAGGGGAAATAGCAGAGCAGGGAGAGACGGCTTATGCTACGCGTCAGCGGTTGGCTGCGAAGGTTTTCCGTCACACCGCAGCCTACGATGCCTTGATTGCAGATTATTTCACTAAGCAAGTAGGCGAAGACAAGCCTGAAAAACTCACCCTTACCTACGACCTCAATCAGCCCATGCGTTACGGAGAAAATCCTCAACAGAATGCGGATTTCTACCAAAATACCATTCCGACTGATTATTCGATTGCAGCTGCTAAACAGCTAAATGGTAAGGAATTATCTTTCAATAACATTCGGGATGCGGATGCAGCTATCCGGATTATTCGTGATTTCAAGAACCGTCCAACTGTTGTAGCACTCAAACACATGAACCCTTGTGGTATCGGGCAGGCAGAGACTATTGAGCAGGCTTGGGATTATGCTTATGAGGCTGACCCAGTATCGATTTTCGGAGGCATCGTCGTACTGAACAGAGAAGTGGATGCTGCGACTGCTGAAAAGATGCACCCGATTTTCTTAGAAATTATCATCGCACCGAGCTACTCGGCAGAAGCGTTAGCTATTTTGACCAATAAAAAGAAAAATCTTCGGATTTTAGAATTGGCTTTTGACGCACAGGATGCAAGCGAAGTGGAAAAAGAGTTCACAGGTGTTGTCGGCGGGCTTTTGGTGCAGGATCAGGACGTGGTGGTGGAAAGCCCAGCGGACTGGCAGGTGGTGACCGAGCGTCAACCGTCCGAGCAAGAGTGGGCAGCCATGGAGTTCGCCTGGAAGTCCTCCAAGTATGTCAAGTCCAACGGCATCATCATCACAAATGACAAGATGACCTTGGGCGTGGGGCCGGGACAAACCAACCGTGTGGCATCCGTCCGCATCGCTATCGAGCAAGCAAAGGATCGTTTAGAGGGAGCCGTTTTGGCGTCGGACGCCTTCTTCCCATTTGCTGATAACGTGGAAGAAATCGCAGCGGCAGGCATCAAGGCTATCATCCAGCCAGGAGGATCCGTCCGCGACCAAGACTCCATTGACATGGCCAATAAGTACGGCTTGACCATGGTCTTTACGGGAGTCAGACATTTTAGACATTGAGAGTTTTGGATTTAGCTCACCTCGTGTGAGCTTTTTCCATTCCCGAACATTCTTCTGTTCTTTCTATCAAAATCCGTCTATTTTTGCTATACTGTTTATAGAAAATCCGTTTTTGAGGTGTGAAAAATGAAACTTTTGGTTGTTGGGTCTGGTGGTCGTGAACATGCGATTGCAAAGAAATTGTTAGAGTCTGAGCGGGTAGAACAGGTTTTTGTAGCTCCTGGGAATGATGGAATGACTTTAGATGGTATAGAGTTAGTAAACATCGGAATTTCCGAACATTCTGCCCTGATTAACTTTGCTAAGGAAAATGATATTGCTTGGACTTTTGTTGGTCCAGACGATGCTCTGGCAGCAGGTATCGTTGATGATTTTGAAGAGGCTGGACTAAAAGCTTTTGGTCCCAGTCGTCTAGCCGCGGAGCTGGAGTGGTCAAAAGACTTTGCCAAACAAATCATGGTCAAATACGGCATTCCAACAGCAGCCTTTGGCACATTTTCCAACTTCGAAGAAGCCAAAGCCTACATCGAAGAGCAGGGGGCTCCAATCGTAGTCAAGGCGGACGGCTTGGCACTGGGCAAGGGCGTGGTCGTGGCGGAAACCGTCGAGCAGGCGGTCGAAGCGGCTCGGGAGATGCTTCTGGACAACAAGTTCGGCGACTCGGGTGCCCGCGTGGTCATCGAGGAGTTCTTGGCGGGCGAGGAGTTTTCTCTCTTTGCTCTGGTCAACGGAGACCAGTTCTACATTCTGCCGACAGCCCAGGACCACAAGCGTGCCTTTGACGGTGACCAAGGTCCTAACACTGGCGGTATGGGGGCTTACGCTCCTGTTCCCCACCTGCCTCAAAACGTGGTGGACACAGCGGTTGATACCATTGTCAAACCTATTCTGGAGGGTATGATAGCGGAAGGGCGGTCTTATCTGGGCGTGCTCTATGCTGGCTTGATTCTGACGGAGAAAGGTCCTAAGGTCATCGAGTTTAACGCCCGTTTTGGCGACCCAGAAACTCAGATTATCCTACCTCGTCTGACCTCTGACTTTGCTCAGAACATCGACGATATCCTCCATAAACGCCCGACACAGCTGACTTGGCTGGATAGTGGCGTGACGCTGGGCGTAGTCGTGGCTTCAAACGGCTATCCTCTGGAATACGAAAAAGGTGTAGAGTTGCCAGCGAAGACCGAGGGCGACATCACGACCTACTATGCAGGGGCTCATTTTGCGGAAAATAGCAGAGCACTGCTCTCAAACGGCGGTCGGGTTTATATGCTAGTCACCACAGTAGATACCGTCCAAGAAGCCCAGGAAAAAATTTACTCGGAGCTGAAAAATCAGGATACGACAGGCCTCTTTTATCGGACAGATATTGGAAGTAAGGCCGTGAAATAAGGGACAAAGAAAAGGAAAGACAAGCATGAACATTCCAATTTCCATCATCATGGGCTCTAGTTCCGACTGGAAAACCATGAAAAAAGCAGCAGATGTGCTGGACAAATTTGGTGTCGCCTATGAAAAGAAAGTGGTTTCTGCCCACCGCACCCCAGACCTCATGTTCCGTCACGCCGAGGAAGCGCGT
This sequence comes from Streptococcus sp. 2021WUSS109, assembly GCF_044427305.1. Classification (NCBI taxonomy): domain Bacteria; kingdom Bacillati; phylum Bacillota; class Bacilli; order Lactobacillales; family Streptococcaceae; genus Streptococcus; species Streptococcus sp. 2021WUSS109. The sequence goes on along the minus strand of NZ_JAOTGF010000022.1, from coordinate 18,218 downwards.
GACCGTGGCATCAAGGTCATTATCGCCGGGGCTGGCGGTGCGGCTCATTTGCCAGGTATGGTAGCAGCCAAGACGACCCTGCCTGTCATCGGTGTCCCAGTCCAATCCCGTGCCCTCAGCGGTGTGGATTCGCTCTATTCTATTGTGCAAATGCCGGGTGGTGTGCCTGTTGCGACCATGGCGATTGGCGAAGCTGGCGCCACCAACGCAGCTCTGACAGCTCTTCGCATTCTCTCCATTGAAGACCAAACCATTGCGGCTCAGCTGGCAGATTTTGCCAAGGAACAGGAAAAAATTGCGGAGGCGATGACAGATGACCTCATCTAAGACAATCGGAATTATCGGCGGCGGCCAGCTAGGTCAGATGATGGCTATTTCGGCTATTTACATGGGTCACAAGGTGATTACGCTGGATCCCGCGGCGGACTGCCCAGCCTCCAAGGTCAGCGAGGTTATCGTCGCTCCCTATCACGATGTGGCGACCCTCAAACAGTTGGCAGAGCGGTGCGATGTCCTAACCTACGAGTTTGAAAATGTCGATGCCGACGGACTGGACGCGGTCATCAAGGACGGCCAGCTCCCTCAGGGGACAGACCTCCTCCGTATTTCCCAAAACCGCATTTTTGAGAAGGATTTTTTGGCAAAAAAAGCTGGCGTGCAAGTCGCCCCTTACAAAGTCGTCACATCTAGCCTAGACCTAGAAGGACTGGACCTCAGCCAAAACTACGTTTTGAAAACAGCCACTGGGGGCTATGACGGACATGGCCAGAAGGTCATTCGAGAAGAGGCGGACTTGGTAGAAGCCAGTCAACTAGCCAACTCTGCTGAGTGTGTATTGGAAGAGTTTGTGAATTTCGACCTGGAAATCTCCGTCCTTGTGTCTGGCAACGGCTCCGACTACACCGTCTTTCCTGTGCAGGAAAATATCCACCGCAATAATATTCTTTACAAGACCATTGTGCCTGCTCGTATTTCTGATGAACTTGCTGAAAAAGCCAAAACCATAGCCCTGCAAATTGCAGACAAGCTCCAATTAGCAGGCACCCTCTGTGTTGAAATGTTTGTGGCGGGACAGGATATTTTAGTTAATGAAATCGCACCTCGCCCACACAATTCAGGACATTATTCTATTGAAGCCTGTGATTTTTCACAGTTTGATACCCATATACGAGGTATTCTAGGGGAGCCTCTGCCCCCTATCCGCCTGCTTTCACCAGCAGTTATGATTAACGTTTTGGGACAAGACATGGAAGCAACCCAAACATTTCTTCAAGAAAACCCTACCGCCCATCCCCACTTTTATGGTAAACTAGAAGCAAAGCACAACCGCAAAATGGGACACGTGACGGTGTTATGGGAAGATGTTGAGGTGGAATTATTATGAAAAAGTTTTCTAGATATTTAATTATTTCAAAAGCAAATAAATCTAATCAAATTCTGCATTCTAATATTCAAGAATTGTTGAATTCATTAAATAAATCTACAAATTTGAAGTGTAAAGGTACTTCAATACAAATGAAAAATGTTTCTTTTGAGTGTCATTTTAAAGAAGTTACAACAGAGGTTCAAAAAGAAACAAGAAAATTTTTTATTCTAGTTTTAGAGTTGAAAGATGAAAAAGATATTGAAATATTTGAATCAGTAGATGATGAGATTGCTAATTTTATTGATACGTATAGTGATTTAGAAAAAATTGTATTAGAGGATGCTATATCTCAATTTTATAGTAAACAGGCATACGAGTTAATACATATTATAGAAAATAAAACAAGGTCATTGATTTCTGAAGTGATGTTTTTAAAGTCGGGAGAACAAAACTGGGAAAGCAAGCTAACGAAGAAATTAAATATTAGAGACAATAAAAAAAGAATACAAAACAACTATAAATCACTAGATGGTAAATACTTTAGTGATTTAACAACAATGTTATTTTCAATTTATGAAGGAAGTGATACGGATGAAGAAAGTGGACAAGATATATTTGTGAAACATCTTCAATATTTAGGTGAATTGGTATCGAATATTAAAGATAGCGATGAAATATCAGCAAACAAAACAGAATTAATAAAAAATGCAGTAAAAGCAATTGAAAAGTCAGCTCCGCGTTCAATTTGGGATAGATACATTGCATCTAGTGTAAAAAATAGCGATAAATTAATAAATAGTTTAGGTACAGTACTTAAACAATTAGAAAAGCCAAGGAATGATATTGCTCATAATACAGTTTTTCGTAAAAAAGAATATGATTCATTGAAAAAAGATGTTGATAATATTTTTAATCAACTTTCAGATGCGATAGAAGACTTTGAGAGTAGTTTTATTTCTCAATATACTCCGGATGAAAAAGAAGAAATGTTCGAAATTACTGACGAAGACAAGGATGATTTAACAATTATTGTTCCAGCACAAGAGGATGGTTTCAAACAAGTCTTTCTTACGGATAATGAGTGGTATGATATTCGGATAGGGAAGGCTAAAAGAAATAAAATTCAGTATATTGCAGGGTATGAGGTCGCACCTAGGAGTGGAATACAGTATATTGCTAAGGTTAAGAAAATAGTTCCTTCAAATAATTATGTCGGTTATTGGAAAGTGATATTTGATGGAGAGCCTCAAAAATACGATCGCCTCATTCCTTTAGGGGATACCTATCCGCCTCAAAACATCCGATATACCACGAAGAAAGAACTTGATGATGTAGCAAGTGGAGGTGGCACTCTAGAGGTTATTTTTAAAAATCCATACTAAAATAATGTGATAGCAATCTTTTTATTTGGAATAGTTATGTAAATTTACTATCTTCTTGAAGAGAAATCAAAAAGATGGATAAGTATTCTGCTTAAAGTGATGATTTTTAAAGATATTTGTTGAGTAAAAGGTATTTATGGTTTCCTAAGCTTGTATGAACTACGGACATCTTTAATCAAGAATTTTTAACACAAAAAGAAAGGAAAGAGGGTGAGTTCTCGACCTTGAACACGGACGGAAAGCTTAGAATTTAGATAAACCGCCTTGGATACAAGAGTCCGTCGTTGGTTTTCTAAAATTCAATCGTTTTCTTGTCGCCCTCTGTATCATAAACAATGATTAATCGTTATTCCCGCCCAGAGATGGCGGCTATTTGGAGTGAAGAGAATAAGTACAAGGCTTGGTTGGAGGTGGAAATCCTCGCAGATGAGGCTTGGGCTGAGTTGGGTGAGATTCCCAAGGAAGATGTGGCCTTGATTCGTGAGAAGGCGACTTTTGACATCGACCGTATTTTAGAGATTGAAGAGGAGACCCGTCACGATGTGGTGGCTTTCACGCGTGCGGTTTCGGAAAGTCTTGGTGAGGAACGCAAGTGGGTCCACTATGGTCTGACTTCGACCGACGTGGTGGATACGGCTTACGGCTACCTCTACAAGCAGGCCAACGATATCATCCGTCGTGACCTTGAAAACTTCACCAATATCATCGCCGACAAGGCGCGTGAGCATAAGTACACCATCATGATGGGCCGGACCCACGGTGTCCATGCGGAGCCAACGACCTTTGGTCTGAAGCTCGCAACTTGGTACAGCGAAATGAAACGCAACATGGAGCGTTTTGATGTGGCGGCTAAGGGCGTTGAGGCTGGTAAAATTTCAGGTGCGGTTGGTAACTTTGCCAACATTCCTCCATTTGTGGAAGAGTATGTTTGTAGCAAATTGGGCATTCGTCCGCAAGAAATTTCGACTCAGGTCCTTCCTCGTGACCTCCACGCAGAATATTTCTCAGCCCTAGCCTTGATTGCAACGTCTATCGAGCGTATGGCGACAGAAATCCGTGGACTACAAAAATCTGAACAACGCGAAGTCGAAGAGTTCTTTGCCAAAGGCCAAAAAGGTAGCTCTGCTATGCCCCATAAACGTAACCCGATCGGCTCTGAAAATATGACCGGTCTGGCTCGCGTGGTGCGTGGTCACTTGGTGACGGCTTTTGAGAATGTGGCTCTCTGGCACGAACGCGATATTTCCCACTCGTCAGCGGAGCGGATTATCACGCCGGATACGACTATCCTCATCAACTATATGCTCAACCGTTTTGGCAATATCGTCAAGAACTTGACGGTCTTCCCTGAGAATATGAAACGCAATATGGAGTCGACTTTTGGCTTGATTTACAGCCAGCGTGTCATGCTCAGTTTGATTGAAAAGGGTATGACCCGTGAGGAAGCCTATGACTTGGTGCAACCAAAAACCGCACATTCTTGGGACAATCAAGTGGACTTCAAGCCCCTTCTTGAAGCGGATGAGCGTGTGACAGCCAAACTCAGCCAGGAAGAAATCGATGAACTCTTCAACCCCGACTACTATGCTAAGCGGGTGGATGACATCTTTGAACGACTTGGATTATAAAAAAATCAAAATTCTTTGGATTTTCCAGAGAATTTTTTTATTTATTTGCGAATAAATAGGTGAAGGGGAAAACAAGCTTCCTCCGCTAGACAATCATTCGTGAGAGGATGAGCAGAAAGTCCAGCCTAGCTTCTCAGAGTTCGTACCAACATTTCAGCGCAGTGGTTGATTGGCAGATTCGTTTGCGTTTCACAATCCAAATCTGACCTCTACGACTGATGCGAACAGAGTTCGCTTCATCTCCAACCTCAAACTGTCTCCCAGACAGTTTGAGCTGTGCGGGGGTGGGAGTGAAACAGTCTGGGATAGACTGTTTCAGCTCAACAACTAGAAATAAAGACTTGTTGACGAACTCTTTAGATTGGTCGAGTTCTGTCCCACTCCCAAAATTTTACGAATAGATAAGTGTAGGGGAAGCCAGCTCACAACTTATTCAAAAAAAGTATCGTCATTTAGTTTTTCTTTTATTACTTCGACGATTGAGGAAACATCGTTTCCTTATTTCCAACTTCAAACACTCCACTGGAGTGTTTGAACTCGCCTTGCCTGATTGAAACAGTCTGGGGGACTGTTTCAAGTCAATGCCTAGAAACAAGAAAGCATTGAGTTATGCCTGCGGCTCGTTGCTTAGTACTAAAAGTAAACTAAAAGACTATAAAAAATTTTTTTCAAAAAATGCAAACGATTTGCGAATTAAGTAAGTGAAAGGGAAAACACCCTTCAAGGAGATACACACTTGAAAAAATAAATCATTTTCCAAATGATTTACGAATAAGCAAGTGTAGGAAGAATGAAAGGAGAAGTATTATGACACAGTTTATGAATGATGCAAGCCGTAAATTTGAAGTAAGTCAACCAGAATTTATCACTGTTACATGGAAATGTACTGTAAATTAATTGAAAAAGTAAAGGAGAACTGATATGACACAGTTTATGAATGATGCAAGCCGTAAATTTGAAGTAAGTCAACCAGAATTTATCACTGTTACATGGAAATGTACTGTAAATTAATTGAAAAAGTAAAGGAGAACTGATATGACACAATTTATGAATGATGCAAGCCGTAAATTTGAAGTAAGTCAACCAGAATTTATCACTGTTACATGGAAATGTACAGTTGGATAAAGTGGATACATAGGTATGCTGATTAATTTTTGTAGGTATAAAGCCTAGTGGAGAAGAGCAAATGAAAAAAGCAACTTATACATTATCTTGTGGTAAAACTGATATAGGGGATAAAAATATCTCAAAGATCGAAGAAAAATTTGAAAAATATATGGAGGGGGTAGCTGAAAAATTAATCAAAGCAGATAAAAAACGTATTGACAAATGGTTTGTTCATGTGCGAATTGAGGAGTAAGTATGTTTAAAATGGTAGATGGCCAACAAGTAAATAACCAAATTTATGGATTTAAGATTCATATCTCAGCAACTGCTGAAAACTATAAGCAAGTTTTTCAAATAGTCTATCCTTTACTAGTAGAAAGTAAGGTTTGTTTTAAATATATTGAAGAAGATGCAGATGTATTGCGAAACTTTTCAGAACTTGAAAGTCGAGCAGAGTCTGGGAAGTATTTTACAATTTATCCTAATTCCCATATTCATTTTTTGGAGTTACTGGAACAGCTCTACCTGAACATACCTAAGGATTTACAAGGAATCTATATTTTGAGTGACCGTCCATATAAGGATTCAAACATTATTTTTTATCGATATGGATTTTTTGAAGACCATCCCGAATACAATGTTAATGGAATTCCTACTTTAAAGGGAGCAAATGGAGAGGTTTGGCAAGATTATCAGAAAGCTTATTTTGACTTGCCGCCCTGGATTGAAGATATTCAAGAGCCACAAGTATTTCAGAAAAGTTACCTAGCAGAAAAATATCAAGTTACGGATTGCTTGCGCATGAATAATGGAGGTAATACTTACCGAGGTTTTGATAAGGAAACCAATCAAGAAGTCATCATTAAGGAAGCACGAGCGGAAGTCGTTTCATATAAAAAGATTACAAAAAAGATGCTGCGAGAAAATGAATACAAATATGCTAAACAATTGCAAGCTTCTAATCGAACTCCTAAGACACTGGAAAGAGTAAGAGAGTGGATAAATGACTACTATATCTATGAAGATATCAGAGGCCAGAATCTGCTAGATTATGCTAGTCCAATGTCACTCTTTACGTACAGTAGCGATACTCCTAGTGAAAATATTGATAAATTTCAACATTTTCTTTCGCTAACAAAACAACTGGTACATTTTATTGATTATTTCCATAAACGCAATATTGTCTTAAATGATATCCATGCTAATAACTTTATTGTGTCAGAAGATAATAAATTGCATTTTATTGATCTAGAGAATTCTTATGAAAACGAAAATGACAATTTAATTGGAATCTACAATGAAATTAGTTTGAAAGAATGGAATAAACTAAATGGAAAACTTGGGGATTGTCATAAATTTGCGAATCTACTTTTGTTTTTACTAGGCCGTTTGCAAATAAGAAGTGGAGAGAAATATGAAGCTCGTTTAACAGATGATTTACTAAGTGGGTATGGTATAAAAACCAATCTATCCCAACTGATTTCTTATTTACTCTCTGATGAAGCAAGTATATCTGTTGCAAAAGAAATGGTTGAAAATGTAAGAGTAGAGCTAGGACAAGTCCGTTGTGAGTTAAGAACTTATGAACATTCATGGCCAGAGGTTTCTATTCCCATCAAGCAGTTATTGGATTTAGAAGGTTTATCCCAATATATTCGTTGGAAGGAAGATGATGAACGCCTAAAAATTCTTATTGATAGAGAGAGCAATATGGGATTAGATGGTTTGGCTGGAGTTCTGGTCTTAATGGAAGACGGTGTTTTATCAGCTACCCATCAGCAATATGTTGTAACAAAAATCTTGGACAATATTGTAGAAACAGAGTATGGACCGTCAATTGCATATGGACTGGGGTATGCTTCGCCTTATCTAACTACAGGTGTTGCGGGGGTGCTGAAAGCCTTGCAGTATATTGGTTATCCGAAGTTCCTCGACCTATCTCAAGAATTAGTGAAGAGTTTGTTAGTTGAGTATGGTCAATATCCAGATTTTAGGCAAGGGATGTTGGGAGTTGCAGATACCTTGCTAGATATATTTAGTGCTACAATGGATCAGAAACTACTGACAGCCGTAGAGAAACAGTTAGTGATGGTTGCAATTAAGGCAAAGTATGATAAGAAATTACAAAAAGAATTACTTTATGTATTTTCACGTTACGGGAGAATGAAAAATGAATTTATTATTAAAAAACAAACTGTATAATGTATTAGCTGTTTCACGTTTACTCAATTCATTGGGTGCACACATTTATAACCTTGTTTTCGTGATCTATGCAGCTACTCAATTTCGCTCAACATGGGCGATATCTGTTGCTAATATAATCATGGTTCTCCCTACAATTTTTTCATTTTATATGGGGATTCAAGCAGATAAGACTAAGAAAAAGGCAAACGCATTGTTTTCAGCAGCCCTTGTTCAGACTGTGTTATTCTTTGTTATGTCATTCTTACTTCAAAGTACAACGATTGGAGTATTTGCTCTTGTTTGTGTGATGAATGTAATAACTGATTTATTGTCTGATTATTCTTCAGGTTTGCGGTTACCGATTATGCAGAAGAACTTGAAAGAGGACGAACTTATGGAGGCTTATTCCTTCTTTCAGTTCATTTCATGTGTGAGTGGTATTGGTGGGCAAGCTTTAGGGGTATGGCTTCTGTCATTGACAGGTAATAATTTCAGTATTGTTGCGATGTTGAATGCTTGCTTTTTCCTTATTTCTGGAATCTTGCTCTATACACATAAAAAACATTTGACGCATGATGAGATTGAAATAACATCGTCACAATCAATCAAGCAGCAGCTGGGGGATGTAATTGACGGTATTAAAGTTGTTTTTGAAACCAATGCCTCTGGCAATCTTTTGACAACTTTAAGTTGCATTTTACTTATGAATGCCCTAGGTGGTGCACTTGGTTCTATCTATACTATCTATTTTCTAGATAAGAGCTTGTTTGGGATGACTTATGGTCAGAGTCTTTTGACTATCAATGCTATCTTGGTTGTGAGTATGATTGTTGGGAGCTTGACACCAAATGATTACTTTGCAAAGTTATCTCTTACAAAAATGATGATTTGTAATGCGATAGCATTGACCGGAATTGGTTTGAGCCATTTATTGGGGCTAAGTGAGTTTGTTGGAGTAGTTTTTCTAGCATTTTCAGCCTATATTGGTGGAAAGGTCAATCCTAAAATTGATTCTCTATTACTAGCGAATACTTCGCCGGAACTGCTAGCTCGAACAGATACTTTATTGACAATGTTATTTACCCTTTCTCTTCCTGTGGGAACTATTCTCTTCTCTACATTAGCTACTATACATATTCATTTGACTTGGGGGATGTTTGCCTTTATTGGCTTTATTGCAACCATCTTAGCAGTGCGTTCTCAGCTAGCAACTGAAAAATCTAAACTTGTATCTGCATAGAATGGTTTGTTGCTCAAAATTCTTTGGTTTTTCCAGAGAATTTTTGTTTTTGTTTACGAATAAATAAGAGAGGGAGTTATTGCTCATCTATCTTATTGATAAAAAGGGGAAACAATATGAATATGTTTAGGTCTATTTTTAAATCGATTATCTATAGAAGAGATGTTGCTTTGTTCTATGCCTTTGCTGGTTTACCAATCTTAGTTCCGATATTGTCCAAATTTTTGGTAGGCGTAAAGGCTGAATATACAGACAATTTTTTAGATTTTCTAGGGGCAGCATTGGCAACACAGGATGGGATTGTGTTACCAACATTGCTGTTATCCTTGATAATTTCCGCAGTTTTTAGGGATGAGATTGATAGCGGTATTCTATTTTTATATAAAGATCTGAATAGAACCCGACTTTTTAATGCAAAAATCATTAGTTTAGTGGCGATGTATGCCTCTTATGTACTTCTAACAGTGCTGACAAGTGCGATTGCTTATTTTGGCTTCTTGAACGCTTCTGGAAAAGTAGTGTCGGATGATTGGAATAATGTACAGTCCACTTTCCTATCTATTTTTGCAACAATTTCAATCAATGTTATCGGTATTCTATTGGTTGCCATGGTTTCTATCAAAGCCAAATCCTTACAGGCAGTTTTAGCAGGAGTTTTTTGGTCGCTGTTTACAACAACTGCACCATTTCTCATTGGAGTTCGTTATGTCGTACCGAATGGCTATGCTCAGATGAACCTTAATCAGCCACTGCTTGCATGGTCCTTGGTAGCAGCTGTGACCACATTTTATATTGTTGCTATCTATCTCAAAGGCCGTTCGAACTTTGAAAAGCTGGAGTTTTAGAAATAGTTAGAAAAAGGAGTTACTTATGCTTAAAATCAATCATTTATCAAAACAGTTTGCAGGAAACGAATTTTACTCACTAAAGGATGTGAGTTTGGAGATTAATAAGGGCGAGATTGTTGGTCTGATTGGGAAAAACGGAGCTGGAAAATCCACGCTCATGAAACTAATGGCCAAGTCTCTAAAACCAAGTTCGGGAACCATTACTTATAAGGGTACGGATATTTTTAGCCAGGATAATTTGTTGTCAGACTTTGGGATTATGATTGATCCAGTCTTCTATCCAGAAATGACAGTTATGGACAATCTTAAGTTTTATTTGGACTTGCATGGGAAAAAAGAGCTTTATCCAAATATTGAGAAGACTTTGAAATTGGTAGAGTTATGGGATGCTCGCAATCGGAAACCCAAGGGATTCTCGTTTGGTATGAAACAACGGACAGCTTTGGCGATTGCCTTGGTTGCGGAGCCAGATTTCCTTATCTTAGATGAGCCTTTTGTGGGCTTGGACCCGATTGGTGTTCAGAAATTGATTGATATTTTGAAGCAGTGGTCTAGTGAGCGACAAATTTCCATGCTGATTTCGAGTCACCAACTGGGTGAGCTGGAGGCCTTGTGCAGCCGCTATGTCTATATCGAATCGGGAGAATTGGCAGAGGCTTTTGAAGGCAAATCTCATCCAAGTGTACTCGTGCAGTTGGATACGACAAAAAACCTAGATTCTGTAGAGGCTTTGCTCAATGACCATGTGGTGCTAGAGGGGGAAGTGTTAGAGATTTCCACTGCTACACCTACAAGTGAGCTAAATCAGATTTTTGGTGTGTTGGCTCGTCAAGAATTGATTGTGAAACTAGAAGTGAAAGAGAATCACTTGAAAGAAATCTTTACGAAAGGGTAGTGAGTATGAAGCAAATTTTTCCAGCTATCTTTAGAACGATTTGGAAGCGAAAGGAGACGCAGATTTATCTGTCGTTTACATTGTTTCCTTTTATTTATCTGGTCACTTCATTTATTGAGGGATCGAATTTTATGCAGATTCATGCTAGTGAGGGGTCGGTTAGTCTCGTTGCCTTTACGAATATGATGATGAGCTCTGTGGATAGTTTTATTCTTCCTAGTTTGACCCTGTATTTCTTGGCTATCTCTGTCTTTAGGAAAGAAGTAGATGAACATACTATGTTTTTATACAGGGATCTTGGGCGGAAGCAGATTTTCTGGTCTAAATATTTGGGTCTCTTAGCAACAATTGTTATTTTCTATGGTCTCTTCTTTGCGACATCTGCATTTGTACATTATGTCAGGGTAATCCATCTGCCTTTTGGCAGTCCGTCCGTTTTTGATACTAGTTTGGCAGAGAGTTTGAGTAATGTGTTTTGTATTGTCGCTTATTTACTAAAAGATATTTTATCGGTTAGTTTGGCAACTGCTCTTTGTTTGTATCTGAAAAATATTACCACAATGGTCACAGGATTTTTGGTGACGATTACGATGATGATTTTAGTAGTTGTTGGCGGTCCAATTGCGATGCTTTTTCCAACTAGTTATATGCCTTTGGCGAGCGAAGGTCTTACAGGAGTGGGACTTGCTTACTTAGGAGCTATTGGTGTGACGCTTGTTTACGCACTTGTATTTACTAAAATTGCTGCGAAAAAGTTCAAAAATTTGGAGTTCTAGGTATGAATAGAAGACTCGTAGGAGTGTTGTTGAAATCGCTCAATAAAACGATGTTCTTGTTTGGAATAGCGCTGAGTGCTCTTGGGGTTGGAATGGGTTTGCTTCTTCCCCAGTTTATTGGTCAGTTGCTAGATCAAACCTATTTAAGCAATCTATTAACACGACCAGCATTGCTGGCTGGCTTCATCCTTTTCTTTGTATCGGTCTATACGGTACAAGCTCTATCCAATTATTTCATCGGGCGTAGTGGTAGTAACGCACTCAAACAGTTGCAACAATATATTTATGAATCCTTGTTGACCACATCTGTAAAGGACTTGGATCAGTACCAATCCGGCGATCTTGCCAGTCGTCTGACCAATGATATGTCGGTTGTTCTGAACTTCATTACCGTTATTCTTCCAAATTTCTTGATGAATGGTTTGATGGTTGTCGGGTCAATTTATTTTCTGTGGACCATCAGTCCGTGGCTCACAGGTCTTAGTCTTTTGTTGCTTCCTTTGTTGTCAATGGTTATGATTCCAATGAATCAGCGGCTGGAAGGTTACTACTCTGCTTACCAAGAAGGATTAGGGCAGGTTTCTAGTAGAATTAGTCATAAATTTACAACGATTCGTTTGATGAAGGCCTTTCAGGGAGAAAAGCATGAACAACGAGAGATGGGCAAGTCTTTTCAGAAACTGTCGCAAACCTTTGAGAGAATGATTAGACTGTCAGCGGTGCAACATACTTTAGTTAGTAGCTTGATGACAGGATTTATCATTCTGATGTTGCTTGTAGCAGGTATAGAAGTGACCAAGGGAGTGATGACCATGGCTACATTGACAACCTTTGTATTGTACATGATGCAACTGATTGATCCAGTAACAGATATTGCCTCTTCCTTAAATGAACTAACGGAGTTTCAGGCGGTGTCTAAACGTTTGGTAGAGTTGCTGGAGCTGACTAAGGAAGAACAGGCAGATACAGAGTTGGTTGATGAAGCTAGTATCCAGTTGGAAAATGTTCGGTTTTCCTATCATACAGATCCGGTTTTGAATGGAGTATCGGTTAGAATTCCTGAGGGAGCTCACGTGGCGATTGTTGGACCAAGCGGAGCCGGGAAGTCAACGATTTTTGCCTTGCTGATGAAATATTATCAAGACTATCAAGGAGAGATTCGGATTGGTCAACAATGCTTAAGTGATATTTCAACAAAGGAGATGAGAAGGTTGATTTCCTTCATACCTCAAGACAATACTCTCTTCCATGGAACGATTAGAGAAAATCTATTGTATGGAAAGAACGAGTCTGTGTCTGAAGAACGTATTGCTTATATTCTAAAGGAGTTGGGATTGTCTCCTTTAGTAGCTGAGTTGGAAGATGGTTTAGATACTCGGATTTCAGAAAATGGGACAGGTTTGTCGGAAGGCCAAAAACAACGATTCAGCATTGCGAGAGCCTTATTGCTAGAACATCCGATTTATTTGCTAGATGAGGCGACAGCAAGTTTAGATACTGTCACAGAACGTGTCATTAGCAAAGCGATTGACCGGTTAACAGCTGGCAAAACAAGGCTAACCATTGCTCACCGTTTGCATACGGTGCGTGAAGCAGATGCTATTCTGGTCTTAGATAAAAACGGACAAGTGGCTGACTACGGTCATCACCAGCAGTTAGTGGAGAGAAATCATCTCTATTAGTGGAGAGAAATCATCTCTATCAAGATTTCTTAAGAGGCTTACCGCAAGCCAGTTAGTGAATGGGAGTCGATGGACCGACCAGTCTAAGTCTAGGGTTACCTAATAATAAAATGGAATACTGATGATTACTTGTACAATGAATAGATAGGAGAAGAGAATGAAACAGACAACTTACACATTATCTTTGGGAGGAAATGATAGCGGGGACTCGAAAGTTTCAAAGATGGAAGAAAAGTTTGAAAAATATATGGAGGGAATCGCAGAGCGGTTACGGCGTTCTGGGAAGAGGAGTATTGATAGATGGTTTATCCGTGTGCGGATTGAGGAGTAAAGTAGCTGTGACCAAAATTCACAGACGTTTTTATAAATAGTGAAAAATAGAATGAATTCTCTTTTAGTTTCCCTTAAGTTTGGCGAGTTATACTTTATTCAAGCTAGAAATAGCGAGACTTTTACTGAAATAGTTTCAATATCGTCATCCGTAAGAGCTAAAGCTCAAACGGCTGGCATATCTTTTCAATCCTTATCTCTAAGTCGCAAGCGACAAGGACTAGGGATTATATAATCTCCTGAGAATACTAGACTCACTGAGTCTGGTATTTTCATTTTATGCTATAATGGTTTCATGACAAATCGAATTTTAGATATGGAACAAATGCAGGACGAGGAGTATGTTGAGCGTACCCTGCGTCCACAGAAATTAAATGAGTACATCGGTCAGGACAAGGTTAAGGACCAGCTGAAAATCTTTATCGAGGCAGCCAAGCTCCGTGATGAAGCCTTGGACCATACCCTTCTGTTTGGACCTCCAGGTTTAGGTAAAACCACCATGGCCTTTGTCATTGCAAACGAACTAGGGGTGAATATCAAGCAGACTAGTGGTCCTGTTATTGAAAAAGCAGGTGACTTGGTGGCCCTTCTCAACGACTTGGAGCCTGGCGACGTCCTCTTTATCGATGAAATCCACCGTATGCCCATGGCGGTCGAGGAGATTCTCTACTCAGCCATGGAAGACTTCTACATCGACATCATGATTGGGGCTGGGGAGGCCAGTCGCTCCGTGCATTTGGAGTTGCCGCCTTTTACCCTGATTGGAGCGACCACTCGTGCGGGTATGCTGTCCAATCCTCTGCGGGCCCGTTTTGGGATTACCGGTCACATGGAATACTACGAATTGGCTGATTTGACGGAGATTGTCGAGCGGACTGCGGACATCTTTGACATGGAGATTACCCATGAAGCAGCTATCGAGCTGGCTCGTCGTTCGCGTGGGACCCCTCGTATCGCCAATCGCCTGCTCAAGCGGGTACGGGATTTTGCACAGATTATGGGCGACGGCCTGATTGACGATAGCATTACGGACAAGGCTCTGACCATGCTGGATGTGGACCGTGAGGGGCTGGACTATGTGGACCAGAAGATTCTTCGGACCATGATTGAGATGTACGGTGGCGGTCCTGTCGGCCTCAACACCCTGTCGGTCAATATCGCCGAAGAGCGTGAAACAGTGGAGGATATGTACGAGCCCTACCTGATTCAGCAGGGCTTCCTCATGCGGACACGGGCGGGGCGGGTTGCGACAGCCAAGGCCTACGAGCACTTGGGTTATCCCTATACGGAAAAATAATGGCAGAGCAGATGAGACAAGTAGCCAGTTTATTTGGAGATTGGCCTGAGACAATTATTTGGACCTGTTTAGAAGGCAGAATGGGACAGATTCATGTTGATGACAGCCAGTCGCCCCAGTCAGCCTTAGCTCTCTATGGACGGCAGAGCTTCTTTGGTTTTTTGGCCGGAAAACCAAATATGGACTTGCTGAAAATATGTGAGGGAAAGGATATTATTTTAGTCCCCCAAAACCAGGCCTGGTCAGACTTGATAGAAGGGACTTACGGAGACAATATCCGGTCCTTTACCCGTTATGCTACGAAAAAAGATACTAGTTTTGACCTTGGGCATTTGCAGAAACTGATTGATGCCCTACCTGAAGAGTTTGACCTGAAAGTGATTGACTGTAATCTGTATGATGCCTGTCTGGTGGAAGACTGATCACGCGATTTGGTGGACAATTATGCTGATGTGGAGCAGTTTTTAGACTTGGGTCTAGGCTATGTCATCTTGCATAAGGAACAGGTGGTGTCAGGTGCCTCATCCTATGCCAGTTATTCAGGTGGGATTGAGATAGAGGTGGATACTAGGGAAGACTATCGAGGTTTGGGTTTGGCTAGAGCTTGTGCTGCTCAGTTAATCTTAGCTTGTTTAGACCGTAATCTCTATCCTAGCTGGGATGCCCATACTCTGACTTCCTTGAAACTGGCTGAAAAATTGGGTTACCAATTGGACAAGCCCTATCAAGCATATGAATGGAGATAAGATGACACCGACATTTATTTGGGATTTGGATGGAACCCTTTTGGATTCTTATGAGGCGATTTTGGCTGGAATTCAGGAAACTTATGAACAATATGACCTTGCTTTTGACCGTGAGGAAGTAAGACATTTTATTCTTCGTTATTCTGTCAAGGATTTGCTGGTGCGTGATGCGAACAAGTACGGTCTGGATAGCGATGAACTCAATTGTGTGCGTGCGACTTCCTTGAAGGAGAAGAATACGCAGATTCCCTTGATGACTGGTGCGGCGGAAATCTTGGACTGGACAGCTCAGCAAGGCATTCAAAACTTCGTCTATACTCACAAGAGTGACAATGCTTTTCAGGTTTTGGAGGAATTGAGTGTCCGTCATCATTTCACAGAAATCTTGACCAGCGATTCTGGTTTTGCCCGCAAACCAAGTCCAGAAGCTCTGCTATTTCTCATCGAAAAATACGGACTGGACAAGGAAAACACCCACTATATCGGCGACCGTCTGCTCGATGTGGAAACGGCTATTAATGCGGGTATTCATAGTATCAATCTGCAAATTGATGGCGTGGAGCAGAATTGGAAGATTGTTTCTTTATTGGACATAAAACAAATATTAACAGATAAATCAAGTCGTAACAACCTGTGAAAACGGGTGGCTTGTACACCAGCTATAAGCTGTTTCTCTCCAGCAACATCTAAAGACGTCCGCTGAACTTCGTTTAGGTTAGTGCTATGACTACTTGATTAATGGGAGCGGGAAAGAACTCAACCATTCATAGAAGAGTTCGTCTTCCCACCCCCGCACAGCTCAAACTGTCTGGGAGACAGTTTGAGGTTGGAGATAAAGCGAACTCTGTTCGCAACAGTCGTAATGGTCAGATTTGGAGTGTAAAACACGAACAAATCTGCCAATCAACCACTGCGCTGAGATGTTTACACTAACTTTGAGAAGCGGTAATGGGCTTTTTGCCCAGTCTCTTTTATCTTTTTATGGCTTCAAGCTATAATAAAAAACGAATCCAGCCGTCTGCTTTAAGAAGAGCATGATATGGAATTTGTGTAATATATTTGATATAATTTAAAAAGTATATTTGGAGGTGTGGTTTATGAACGATAAGGAATTTGGACAGCGTGTACGTCAATTACGAGAATCTGTTAGCATGACACGTGAACAGTTTTGTGACGATGAACTGGAACTCTCTGTGCGCCAATTAACTCGTATTGAAGCAGGTGCTTCCAAGCCGACTTTTTCAAAGATTCAGTATATTGCAACTCGTTTAGGTATGGGACTTTACGAGCTTATGCCAGATTACGTATCCTTACCCGAAAGATATTCCAAGCTGAAGTTTGATGTGCTTCGCACCCCAACTTATGGTAATGAAGATTTGGCGGAAAAGCGAGATGCCATGATGACAGAAATCTATGACGATTATTATGATGAATTGCCTGAGGAGGAGAAGATAGCAATAGATGCGATTCAATCACGAATTGATACTTTAGAGTCAGGTACAGCAGGCTTTGGAAAAGAGATACTGGAAGACTACTTTGAACAAATTTTTCGCAAACGAAAGTATGAATTGAATGATTTGTTGATTGTTAGGCTCCATCTTGAATATGTTAGGTTATCTAGCTGTGATTCAGAAATATTTAGACAGTTTTTGAAAATTATAGAGCATTTACATGAGCAAATCAATATCATCAATTCAAATGATTTATTTGTTCTAAGGGATACATTATTATCTTGTGTAAACATTTTGGGAAGTAAAAAATATTACGAACCAATACCAAAGATATTTGACAGTGTAGATAAGATTATACAGTCGACACAAGATTTTCAGAAAAAGCCCATTGTTAGTGTATTAAAATGGAAATATGCACTTTTTGTGGATAAGAATCGGGATGAGGCTGAAAAGCATTATCTAGATGCGGTGCTATTTGCAAAATTGATAGAAAACAGAGAGTTAGAACAGAAGATTGAAGAAGATTGGAGAGTTGACAATCAATAAAGTGACATTTTTGTCCTGTTGAAGAATTGTGAAAAGCATTATACTAAACTCATAAAGATTAAAGGAGATTAGTAACATGTTTAACTATTTGAAATTTTTTGGTCGTCTTGGCGGTAACTGGGGAACATGGGTTGAAGAATAATATTATTAAAAAGGGAGTGGGACAGAACTCGACCATTCATAGAAGAGTTCGTCAACAAGTCTTTATTTCTAGTTGTTGAGCTGAAACAGTCTGGGAATAGACTGTTTCACTCCCACCCCCGCACAGCTCAAACTGTCTGGGAGACAGTTTGAGGTTGGAGATGAAGCGAACTTTGTTCGCAACAGTCGTAATGGTCAGATTTGGAGTGTGAAAAACGAATTGCTGAGATTTGCTTTGCAAATCTTATCTCCAACCTTTAACAGTCCACTAGACTGTTAAACCCAATCAACCACTGCGCTGAGATGTTGACACTAACTTTGAGAAGCAGTGCTGGGCTTTTTACCCAATGTCATTAAGTTAAGCATTTAAGTAGCTAAAGAAACTATTCCCGTCTGAGCAGTTCATGACAAAACGGGAATAGTTTTTGTATTATGGCTTCGAGCCAGTTTTTCTCGTAGAGAAAAACAAGAAAACCACCAGCTATGCTGGTGGCTGACAAGGCTTTGAGCTTCCATTTCTTTTTCCTGATATAATCTAATTGTTCAGGTTAGATAAAGGAGGAAAAAGAAATGGCTAAAACCAGTTACAGTTTATCACA
>NZ_JAOTGF010000021.1:0-37109 GCF_044427305.1 Streptococcus sp. 2021WUSS109 | reverse complement strand
CTATCTATGAACCTGCAGAAAGATTGACATTTACAGGCACAATTCCAAGGCATGGACTTGTGAGAAAAATGCTGTTCAAAAATGTAAATAGTACCAAAAACTCTTTGGAATTTTCTATTTCATCAAATGAGGAAACTGTCAAAAATTACCCTTTTGAATTTGAACTTTCCATTAACTACTCACTACTTGGCAATACAATTCGAACTGAATATCGGGTGAAAAACCTTGAGGGACATAGAAAGCTACCTTACTTTATTGGGGGTCACCCAGGTTTTAATTGTCCCTTGTTGGATGGTGAGAGTTATGAAGACTATTATTTAGAATTTGAAAAAGTAGAATCTTGTACAGTACCTAGAAGTTTTCCAGAAACTGGCTTACTTGATCTGCGAGACCGCCGGCCATTCTTGGAAAATCAAAAGACCTTGGACTTGTCCTATCAATTGTTTGAGCATGATGCCATCACATTGGATCAATTAGCATCACGAAAGGTAACCTTGAAATCCAAAAATCATCAGAAGAAACTTTCGATTGCATTTGATGATTTTCCATATTTAGTGATTTGGTCAACTACAAATCAGAGTCCCTTTATCGCATTAGAACCATGGAGCGGACTCTCTACTTCATTGGAAGAATCTGATATTTTCAATGCCAAACGAAGTATTAGTTATGTTGCTCCAAAAGAAGTTGATAGAAAACATTTTGATATTATTATTGAGTAAATACCATAGTTAAGTAATTTAAATATTCTACGGAAAACACTCAAAAACCCCACTGGCTGAATAATGAACAAGTCCTAGTTTTAAGTTGTTGAACTGAAACAGTCTATCCCCAGACTGTGAATGATGTGAGCTGACTACAGTCAGCTTATGTCTCCTACTTCAAAAGGTCTACCAGACCTTTTGAACTCCAACCCCCGTATAGCTCCAAAGGTTCGGGGAACCTTTGGAGGCTGGAGATAGAGCGAACTCTGTTCGCATCAGCAGTATAGGTCAAATTTGGAGTGTGAAATACGAATTGCTGTGATTTGCTTCGCAAATCGTATCTCCAACCTTTAACTTCGCTTTTTTCTTTCTAGGCTCGGGCTGAAACAGTTCCCCGAACTGTTTCACTCCGCTGGACTGTTAAAGCTAATCAACCACTGCGCTGAGATGTTGACACGAACTCTGAGAATTGGCTTTGGACTTTTTGCCCAGCCTCGTTTAAAGTTAAAAAATTATTCTCCGGCCTCGTTTTCTAACAGTATCCGGTTTACTGTTTTTTGATATACTACAGAAAACAGGTGTTTCAGATTTATGCAGGTCATGGTTTCTATCATAGTTTGCCTCAAGGGCACAAATATATTTTTTCTATCGGTTAAGGTGAGGATTCAGAAGTCCGTGCTCTATAAAAGCTAAATAAAAATATTTGATAGCATAGGTATATTTCGTTTAATTATGATACAATACTTCTTATAAATATTTTAGGAGTGTTTGAATTTAATGAGAGAAGATATTCAGATTAATGAACGAGCGTTAACTGTATCAGAACAGTTGATAGAGGTTTTAGAATCCATTTACGATCCTGAAATTGAGCTAGACATCTACAATTTGGGTTTGATTTATGAGATTCATTTAGATGAAGCTGGTTTTTGTAAGGTTGTCATGACCTTTACAGATTCAGGTTGTTCTTGTGCGGATACTATGCCTGGTGAATTGGTTGCAGCCTTGAAAACGATTGATGGTATAAACGATGCACAGGTAGAGATTGTCTGGTCTCCTGCTTGGAAGATGACCCGCATCAGCCGTCTCGGACGTATTACGCTTGGCATCAGTCCGAAATAAAAAGAAAATGGGAGAGGGAAAGAACTCGACGGTCAAAAGAGTTCCCCTCGCTTCCGAATATGTTGGTTCGGGCTAAAATAGTCCACTGGACTATTTCACTCCCACCCCCGCATAGCTCCAAAGGTTCAGGGAATCTTTGGAGGTTGGAGATAAAGCGAACTCTGTTCGCAACAGTCGTAATGGTCGGATTTGGAGTGTAAAACACGAATTGCTGAGATTTGCTTTGCAAATCTTATCTCCAACCTTTAACAGTCCAGTGGACTGTTAAAGCCAATCAACCACTGCGCTGAGATGTTGACACGAACTCTGAAAAGTGAGGCTGGACTTTCTGTCCAGCCTCACTTTTTAAATGTTTCATCGTATTGTCTGTCTAATTCTTCCATGGTTTCATAAACAGGCTTGGGAATCATGATAACTTGCGGAGCCAAGTCTACCATGCTGTAGCTTGGGTCGATACATTCTTCCCAGTATTCTAAATGTTTTTTATCAATATAGGATTCTGAATCTTCGACTTCAATCCCTCCTTCGACTTGGACAGAGTACCAGTAGAGGTATTCGCGGCCGTCCAGTACTTCACGGAAGATAGTTTCGACATACATTTTCTCTCCTTCAAGAGTCAGAAGGGTGTCTACCATGTGCTCGTTGAGAAAGGCCATCCATTCATCTACTTTGGCAGTCTTGCCTTCCTTAACGCGGAAGCGGGATAGTTCGACGTTTAGTTTCATTCCATTTACTCCTTTAAAAACCCCGGTCATTGTGTGACAGGGGTTGTATTCTTTTTATTTTTTACCGCTTCGTTCGGGTCTCCAGAAGTCGGTAACGGCTCCTTTAGAGGCAGATGATACGGTGTGGGCATATTTTCCAAGAACACCACGAGAGTAGAGTGGTGGGATAACAGTTGTTTTCTTGCGTTCTTCGATTTCTTGGTCAGAAACATGCATGGTGATTTCTTTGGTATCTTGGTCAACCGTCACCAAATCACCTGTACGGAGGTAGGCAATTGGACCGCCATCCTGAGCTTCAGGTGCGATGTGTCCAACAACCAGTCCATAGGTACCACCAGAGAAACGACCGTCTGTTAGAAGGGCTACTTTGTCACCTTGGCCTTTTCCGACAATCATGGAAGAAAGGGATAGCATTTCAGGCATACCAGGACCGCCTTTTGGTCCAACATAGCGGACAACGACTACATCGCCATCTACAATTTCGTCAGTCAAGACTGCTTCGATCGCTTCTTCTTCAGAATCAAAGACCTTGGCTGGACCTGTATGGTTGCGGACTTTCACACCAGAAACCTTGGCAACGGCACCTTCAGGAGCAAGGTTACCTTTGAGGATGATGAGTGGACCATCTGCACGTTTTGGATTTTCAAGAGGCATGATGACATCTTGACCTGGAGTCAAGTCTGCAAAATTCTCTAGGTTTTCAGCAACGGTCTTACCTGTACATGTGATGCGGTCGCCATGAAGGAAGCCGTTTTTGAGCAAGTATTTCATAACCGCAGGGACACCGCCGACATTATAGAGGTCTTGGAAAACATATTTACCAGATGGTTTGAGGTCAGCTAGGTGAGGCACACGCTCTTGGAAATCGTTGAAATCTTCCAGTGTTAATTCAACATTAGCAGCATGGGCGATGGCTAGAAGATGGAGCGTAGCGTTGGTTGAGCCCCCCAGAGCCATTGTGACTGTAATAGCATCTTCAAAGGCTTCACGCGTCATAATGTCAGATGGTTTGATACCAAGTTCTAGCATGCGTACAACAGCACGACCAGCTTCTTCAATATCAGCCTTCTTCTCAGGAGATTCAGCAGGGTGAGAAGAAGAGCCAGGAATGGACATACCCATTACCTCAATGGCAGTAGCCATGGTATTGGCAGTGTACATACCACCACAACCACCAGGACCAGGACAGGCATTACACTCAATCTGACGAACTTCTTCAGCAGTTAAGTCGCCATTGTTCCATTTTCCGATTCCTTCGAAGACAGAAACCAAGTCAATATCTTTACCATTGAGGTTTCCTGGTGCGATGGTTCCACCGTAGGCAAATACGGCAGGAATGTCCATATTGGCGATAGCAATCATAGAACCAGGCATGTTTTTATCGCAGCCACCGATTGCGACAAAGGCATCCACGTTGTGCCCTCCCATAGCTGCCTCAATAGAGTCGGCTATGATGTCACGGGAAGTCAAGGAGAAGCGCATACCAGGCGTTCCCATGGCGATTCCGTCTGCAACGGTGATGGTACCGTATTGAACAGGCCAGGCACCTGCATCTTTTACCCCTTCTTTGGCTAATTTTCCAAAGTCATGAAGGTGCATGTTACAAGGTGTATTTTCAGCCCATGTCGAAATAACCCCAACAATAGGCTTTTCAAAGCTATCGTCGGTCATTCCTGTTGCGCGAAGCATGGCACGGTTGGGTGACTTGACCATCGAATCATAGACAGAACTGCGATGTCGAAAGTTTTTAAGTTTGTTTGTATCGGTCATAATTTTCTTCTCCCTATCTTATTTTACCCATTATATCATAGATATGAAAGAAACGATAAAAGATTTGATAAATAATTGGAAATTTCCGAATTTTTCAACAATTCATTCTACAGTAAAAGGCACCTAAGAATTTTAAGTGCCCTTATCATTTATTTGTAGATTAAGTGGTTGTTTTTCGGCGATTGTTTGCGGATGGATTGATGAAAAGACCGACTAACGATAGAACTAGGAAGGCTGCGCCGATGTACCAATAAGGTTGATCTAAGGTAGTTGAACGTCCAGATAGGTTGATAATGCCTCGGAGAAGACAACCAGCTGTAATAGTTGCAACGCCAGAATTCCACAAATTATAGGCGAGACGTGAAAGAGTAGGTATAAGTTGCAGCAGACCGAGTAGCACAGCTCCGCCTATTAATGGTACACAGAACATATAATGCATAAAGACAGAGACTTCGCCATAGCTGAGATTTTCATAGATTCGACTGAAAGTAAACAGGAAAGCTGTTATTGCTAAGTAGGAGATAAATGTTCTTGAAACTCTCGTAGTTGAATTAGTAACCGATGTAGACAATGTCACTCACCGCCCTTTCTGAGATAGTATTTCCATTTGTTGTTGGGTTGTTAATAACTTGACCGTTGAAGTAAAGAGTAGATGAACCACCGCCATCAAGGTTGTAGGCAGTTTGAGCACCATATTGTTTCATAACTTCTGCCAATTGATAGAGAGAGAGTCCTTCGCTTTCAGACGTACGTCCATCTGCTACGACGATGATATAATGATTTTCATCGATAATCCCGATAGCAGAACGAGGGTTGGATGACATTGCACGTCCGACTTCTGTTGAAGTATCGACGACAATTTCGCCGTTTTCGACCAATGATGGACCAAATGCTAAGAGGTTGACAACGCCTTTGTCAATCAATTCTTGGGCGGTAATCTCATTTTCATAAATGACCTCAAATGAGCCGTCTGCGTAGATGGCCAAGTCGCCATAAGATGCATTGTCCCGAACGGTGTCTCGATACAGAACCCCATTCTTAATAACGTGACCAGTTGAGTTGGCTCCGTAGTAGTCACCATTAACCGCTAGAATGGCATTGTTTGCGGCGGCGGTTTCAGAAGTTTTGGCTGTTACGTTCGTGCCATAGGTATTTTGGGCTAGAGCTGTCTTTAAATACTCGGGTGAGCTGACTTGAATATCTGCGACGTAAACAGTTGTGTTATTGGTGGTAATCGTCTCTAAATTTATCTGAATATTATCATCAGAGTAACTAGTATCCGTTGTAGAGACATTAGTTGCAGTGGTTGCGGCAGTTGATGACGATGAAGTAGCTGTGTTCTGGCTATTGGCTGTGGCATTGCTTGCTAAGACGGTTGTTATCGCTTCAGAAATGACGAAGGTTTTTAACATGGAATAAGTAAAGCCTCCTGTCAAAAGCATTCCGAAGATGGATGCGTAGGCAAAGGGTTTTTTAAGCAATTTCATGAGAAAATGATTTCCTTTCTTTAAAAATAATATTCTTTTGAACAAACCAAGAGGCTAGGAAAAGGAAGATACCAACTGCAAGTTTGACAATGTAGAGGTTGAGTCCTAGAATTTGGTGGAAGAGATATAGGAGGGCTGTATCGCAAAGGAAGAGGACAAGGGCTAGTGTAAAGTAGCCTACGCCTGTTCGTGCGATGCTCTCTTCATTGTTAAAGACTAATTTCTTATTAAGTGCAAAATTACAGGTAGCGCTACAAATGCGAGCAATCGTGTTTGCGACCAATAAGCGTACAGCAGTTGGTAAGCTAGTGAGTAGCAATAAGGCAAGTGCATATACTCCGTAGTCAACTAGAAATCCACCAAAAGATGCCAGGGCAAATTTGAAGAGATTTTTGTAAATGAGCAGTCCATCTTTTATGGGACGAAAATGCGAACTGGCATTATCATCGATATAAATGGTTTGGATTGGGACTTCCGTAATTTTATAGCGTTGACTTGCCTGAGTTAACATGTTCATCTCGTACTCATAGCGGTCGCCTTCAATATCTAACATGAATGGAATTAAGTCAGTATGGAATCCACGCAAGCCTGTTTGGGTATCGGACACATTGACACCAGTTTGCAGTCTAAACAATACTCTAGTCAGTTTGTTACCAAAACGACTCCGAAAGGGAATGTCTTTGGTAAATTGACGGACGCCAAGAATCAGGCGGCTTGGTAGATTCATGGCTGCGCGTGCGACACGGTCAATATCATTTACAGCGTGTTGACCATCTGCGTCAGCAGTTACGATAACACCTGTTTTTCTCAAATCTTGGATGAAACTAAAGGCAGTCCGTAAGGCTTGGCCTTTTCCTTTGTTGACATCATGGTGTAGAACAATTGCATAGTGTTTGGCGATTTCAAGAATGTTTTTGGATGCGCCAGTACTACCATCATCCACAACGATGACCTGACAATTTAGCCTGTTTTTCATTATTTCTAATAGTTGGATTAATTTTTCATCTGGCTGGTAAGCCGGTATCACTACATAATACATATCCTAAACCTCATTTAATTTTTTTAGTGGAACTACTATACTGATGTTTTCTGAAAGCAAGCTGAAACCAAGCCAGTCAAGGGATTTGCTTAAGTTTTGCTTAAGAAATGTTAGGAAATAGTTAAGAAAACGAACAAATGTAGGAATTTTCAGAAAATTTCTTGACATTCTACTTCCTTGTGATATTATAGTAGATAACAAATTTGCAGAGAGGAGGAATATTCGTGCAAGAAATTCAACTAGACCAACCGCGTTCGGGGTCCTATCTCATTTTGGACACCCTGCATCAGCTAGGAGTAGACCTTGTTTTTGGTTATCCTGGTGGAGCAGTTTTGCCTCTATATGATGCTATTTATCAATATGAGGGAATCCAGCATATTTTGGCTCGTCATGAACAAGGAGCGGTCCACGAGGCCGAAGGATACGCTAAATCATCAGGAAAGGTGGGCGTAGCCATTGTAACCTCTGGGCCAGGTGCTACCAATGCCATTACTGGAATTGCGGACGCAATGGGTGATAGTGTTCCTCTTTTAGTTTTTACTGGTCAAGTCGCAACACGTGGTATCGGTAAAGATGCTTTTCAGGAAGCAGATGTCTTGGGGATGACAATGCCGATTACCAAGTACAATTACCAAATTCGGGATACGGCAGATATTCCTAGAGTCATCACAGAAGCTCTCCATATTGCAACAACAGGGAGACCGGGTCCCGTTGTTATTGATGTTCCAAAAGACATCCAAGAAAGAGTTGTTGATTTTTATCATGACCCAACTCTACATTTGCCAAGTTATCAGCCAACGATTGAACCGAATGGTTTGCAGGTTAAGAAAATTTTGAAACAGCTTAGCCAAGCTCAAAAACCAGTTATATTGGCTGGTGGTGGTGTCAATTATGCAGATGCCAATAAAGAATTAGTTGCCTTTGCAGAGCGCTACCGTATTCCAGTAGTTTCAACCCTCCTTGGATTAGGTGCAATGCCCATTGAGCATGAATTATCCTTGGCTATGGGGGGGATGCACGGTTCATACGCTGCCAATATGGCTATGGATCAGGCTGATTACATTATCAATATTGGAGCGCGATTCGATGACCGCCTAACAGGAAATCCAACAACCTATGCGCCAAATGCGACGGTAGCACATATTGATATTGATCCCGCAGAAATTGGTAAAGTTGTCAAAACGGCTATTCCAGTAGTAGGCGATGCTAAGGCAACCTTGAAAGCTCTGCTTGCTTTAGAAACAGTTGAAACAGGCTATGCTGATTGGACGGCACAAGTATTGGAAAACAAACGTCGGGCGCCATTTTGGTATGATGAAGATGAAAAGGTTATTAAGCCACAGGCGGCAATTGAATTAATTGGTCGGTTGACGCAAGGGGATGCCATTGTCGTAACAGACGTTGGTCAGCATCAAATGTGGGCTGCCCAATTCTACCCCTACAAACATGCACGCCAACTTGTAACATCTGGTGGCATGGGAACCATGGGCTTTGGTATTCCTGCGGCTATCGGCGCCAAATTAGCCAATCCAGATAAAGAAGTAATCATCTTTGTTGGTGATGGCGGCTTCCAAATGACCAACCAAGAATTGGCTATTTTGAATGGCTATGGTGTACCGATTAAGGTTGTGTTGATCAATAACCACTCTCTTGGAATGGTTCGTCAATGGCAGGAATCCTTCTATGAAAAGCGTCGTAGCCAATCTGTCTTTGACGATGAACCGAATTTCCAATTGTTGGCGGAGGCCTACGGAATTAGTCATTATAGTTTTGACAATCCAGCGACTCTAAGTGAAGATATGAAAGTTATTTTAGAAGATAAACCAATGCTCATAGAGGTTCATATTTCTAATCGTGAACATGTTCAACCGATGGTGCCAGCAGGTAAGAGCAATGCAGAAATGTTGGGGGTGAGGTTCAATGCGTAGAATATTAACAGCTAAATTGCGAAATTCATCTGGTGTTCTGAATCGTTTTACAGGTGTCCTATCTCGTCGCCAAATCAATATTGAGTCCATCTCAGTCGGCCCAACAGAAGTAGATGGCATCTCACGTGTGACGGTGATTGTAGACGTGGTCAGTCACGATGAGGTCGAACAAATCATCAAACAGCTGAACCGCTTGATTGATGTGGTCCGTGTCCGTGATTTGACGGACATTCCCCACTTAGAGCGTGAGGTGATTCTTGTTAAAATTTCAGCTCCGCCAACAAAACGAGCAGAAATTTTAGCGATTATCCAACCCTTTAGAGCAAATGTTGTTGATGTGGCACCGCACTCCATTACCATTCAAATGACAGGTGATGGAGATAAGATTGACGCCCTCCTGCGTGTGATTCAGCCTTATGGCATCAAGAATATCGCAAGAACGGGTGCGACTGGCTTTAGTAGAGACTAATCCTTTTCGATAATAAAACCTATCCTGCGTTGACTTCGCTTGATGAACGTTAGTTCTATCTTCGCCTAGTCTAGCCTTCATTTTCTTTGAACATCCAAAACTACAAATAAAAATAGAAAAGAGAAAAAATTATGACAGTAACAATGCAATATGAAAAAGATGTAACAGTAGCAGCACTTGATGGCAAACGTATCGCCGTTATCGGTTATGGTTCACAAGGTCATGCCCATGCTCAAAACTTGCGTGATACAGGGCACGATGTCATCATCGGTGTGCGTGCAGGTAAGTCATTTGATAAGGCAAAAGAAGACGGTTTTGAAACTTTTGAAGTAGCAGAAGCAGCAAAACAAGCAGATGTCATCATGATCTTGGCTCCAGACGAAATCCAAGCAGACCTTTACAATGACGAAATCGCTCCAAACTTGGAAGCGGGCAATGCCCTTGGTTTTGCCCATGGTTTCAATGTTCACTTTGAATTTATCAAGGTACCAGCAGATGTGGATGTCTTCATGTGTGCACCAAAAGGTCCAGGTCACTTGGTCCGCCGTACCTTTGAAGAAGGTTTTGGAGTACCAGCCCTCTATGCTGTTTACCAAGATGCAACTGGCAATGCAAAACATATTGCGATGGACTGGGCAAAAGGTGTTGGTTCAGCCCGTGTTGGTCTTTTGGAAACAACTTTCAAAGAAGAGACAGAAGAAGATTTGTTTGGTGAGCAAGCTGTTCTCTGCGGTGGTTTGACAGCCCTTATGCAGGCAGGTTTTGAAGTCTTGACAGAAGCAGGTTA
Organism: Streptococcus sp. 2021WUSS109; assembly: GCF_044427305.1. Taxonomy (NCBI): domain Bacteria; kingdom Bacillati; phylum Bacillota; class Bacilli; order Lactobacillales; family Streptococcaceae; genus Streptococcus; species Streptococcus sp. 2021WUSS109. Next base: position 27,084 of record NZ_JAOTGF010000021.1, on the reverse strand, counting down.
TGCACCAGAATTGGCTTACTTCGAAGTTCTCCACGAGATGAAACTTATCGTTGACCTTGTCTACGAAGGTGGCTTCAAGAAAATGCGCCAATCTATCTCAAACACTGCTGAATTTGGTGACTATGTATCAGGTCCACGCGTGATTACAGACCAAGTCAAAGAAAACATGAAGGCAGTCCTTGCAGATATTCAATCTGGTAAATTTGCAAATGACTTTGTAAATGACTACAAAGCAGGCCGTCCACGTATGGAAGCTTATCGTAAAGAAGCAGAGAATCTTGAAATCGAAAAAGTAGGTGCAGAACTCCGCAAAGCAATGCCATTTGTCGGACGCAATGATGACGACGCATTCAAAATCTATAATTAAACACTATCATGGTGGATAGGGGGATAGTCAACTTTACTTTGAGTGATGGCAATACATTTAAGGTTTGAGTTGGCGGATGAGGGGATGTCATTCCCTTTTTTCCCCTATCTCTGAAAATGAATAAAAGAGCTGGTTTTTTCCGGCTCTTTTGCCCATTTCATTCATGAATACATTAAAAAAATAAAAAAGTTCGGTTTTTATAAAATGACATAATAATAGTTTAAATACTAGGAATTTCTAGGGAATATTGATACAATAAATATAGAAAGAAATTAATGGAACTATGATTACAGCAAAAAATGTAGAACAAGCATACTCCGTTCTTAAGCGCGTGGTAGTACGTACCCCCTTGGATTATAGTCGATACTTATCGGAAAAATATGGTGCAACTATTTATTTAAAAAGAGAAAATGAACAGCGTGTTCGCTCTTTTAAAATTCGAGGAGCCTATTATGCTATTTCACAATTGACAGATGATGAGAAGTCACGCGGAGTGGTCTGTGCTTCGGCCGGGAACCATGCTCAAGGTGTGGCCTACACCTGTCAGGAAATGCAAATTCCTGCTACGATTTTTATGCCCATTACAACTCCGCAACAAAAAATAGGGCAGGTTAAATTTTTCGGAGGAGACTACGTAGAGATTCGGCTCGTAGGTGATACCTTCGATGAGTCAGCCAAGGCAGCACAAGATTATACTCAGGAAAGTGGGAAAACATTTATAGACCCATTCGATGATGAAAATGTGCAGGCTGGTCAGGGAACAGTAGCCTATGAAATCTTGGAAGAAGCGGAAGAGCAAACCATTAGTTTTGACCAAATTTTAGTTCCCATAGGAGGAGGTGGTCTGGTTGCAGGCGTTTCGGCCTATCTGAAAGAACATGCACCTGAAATTAAGATTGTTGGTGTTGAAGCAAGTGGGGCACGGTCAATGAAAGCGGCTTTTGATAAAGGTCGTCCGGTTAAATTAGACCAAATTGATAAATTTGCTGACGGTATTGCGGTACAGAAAGTTGGTAAGTCGACCTACGAAGTGGCTCGGAAATACGTAGATCGCCTGATTGGTGTGGATGAAGGATGGATTTCCGGGACTATTTTAGACCTCTATTCTAAACTGGGTATTGTTGCTGAGCCAGCAGGAGCAGCAACGATTGCAGCTCTTGAGGTAGTCAAGGACCAAATCAAGGGGCAAACCATTTGTTGTATCATTTCTGGTGGTAATAACGACATCAACAGGATGCCGGAAATGGAGGAACGTGCGCTTATCTACGAGGGAATTAAACACTACTTTGTTGTTAATTTTCCACAACGTCCAGGGGCTCTTCGTGAATTTGTAAATGATATTCTAGGGACAAATGATGATATTACTCGTTTTGAATATATCAAACGTGCCAATAAGGGAACAGGGCCGGTTCTAATCGGTATTGCTCTAGGAGATAAAACAGATTATACGCAGTTTATTTCTCGCTTGGAAGAGTTTGATCCCCAGTACATCAATCTTCATGAAAATGATTCGCTTTATAAAATGCTAGTTTAGGAGGTCATTATGGTACTTGGTCCAATTGTTTTTATTGGCGGTTTCTTGTTCTTCGTACTGATTGCTTTGATTTTGATTGCTTCAGGGCTATACGTTGTCAAGCAGCAGACGGTCGCTATTATTGAGCGCTTTGGGAAATACCAAAAAACATCTACTTCAGGTATTAACTTTAAAATACCATTTGGAGTCGATGTCATCGCAGCCCGCATTCAATTGCGGATGTTGCAAAGTGAAATTGTGGTAGAAACCAAGACGCAGGATAACGTTTTTGTCACAATGAATGTGGCAACTCAATATCGAGTAAATGAAAATAATGTGACGGATGCCTATTACAAGCTCATGCACCCAGAAGCACAGATTAAGTCCTATATTGAAGATGCCCTGCGTTCATCTGTGCCTAAATTGACCTTGGATGAGCTCTTCGAGAAAAAGGATGAGATTGCACTTGAGGTACAAAAACAAGTAGCAGAAGAAATGTCAACCTACGGTTATGTTATTGTCAAAACCTTAATTACCAAGGTAGAGCCAGACGCCGAGGTTAAACAATCTATGAATGAAATTAACGCAGCTCAGCGGAAACGGGTTGCGGCCCAAGAATTGGCAGAGGCTGACAAGATAAAAATTGTCACAGCAGCAGAAGCAGAAGCTGAAAAGGATCGCTTGCATGGTGTAGGTATTGCACAACAACGTAAGGCGATTGTAGACGGATTGGCAGATTCGATTCGTGAACTGAAAGAATCAAATGTTAGCCTATCTGAAGAGCAGATTATGTCTATCTTGCTGACCAACCAATACTTGGATACTCTCAATAATTTTGCACAAGGAGGTAATCAAACTATCTTCCTTCCGGGGAATCCGGAGGGGGTCGAAGACATAAGGACGCAAATACTATCATCTCTTAGGGCAAAATGATGGTAAAAAACGAACATTTTACTTGACAAAATAGGTTAAAACATATTATACTAAATTGCACGAATAAAAAAGAAAGGGGTTTCTAATGACTAGTTACGAAAAAGTAGCCGCTGTTGTCGGCTGGGTTCGTGAAAAGAAAATCACAGGTTACCGTATCAGTAAGGAAACAAATGCTCGTGAAATGTCAGTTATCGCTCTTGCACAAGGTCGCGCTAAGATTGACAATATTTCATTTGCAACTGCCTTGGGTTTGATTGATTTTTACGACAAAAACCACAAGAAATTTGAAAACTAATCTAAATGGTTTCATTTAGAGATGTCCAAAAAGAGGAATTCTGCGAATTCCTCTTTTTTTAGTCTAAAAAAACTTACCAGCTTTGCAACTGGTAAGTAATAGTCTTCTATGGAACAGATTGAGTTTATCCAAGAAAACGCTGAAGGAATTCACGTGTGCGTTCTTCCTGTGGATTTTCAAAGATTTGTTGAGGGCTACCTTCTTCGGCGATGACCCCCTTGTCCATAAAGATAACGCGATCAGATACGTCACGGGCAAATTCCATTTCGTGAGTTACGATAAGCATCGTCAATCCTGATTTAGCCAAATCTTGCATGGTTTTGAGAACTTCCCCGACCATCTCTGGATCGAGAGCAGAAGTCGGCTCATCAAAGAGGATAACTTCTGGGTCAACAGATAGGGCGCGTGCAATGGCCACGCGTTGTTTCTGTCCACCAGAGAGTTGACTTGGTTTGGCTTGCCAGTACTGTTCGGTCATGCCAACCTTGTTGAGGTTTTCCTTGGCGATTTTCTCTGCCTCAGCTCGATCTCGTTTCAGTACCGTAGTTTGTGCTACAATGGCATTTTCCAATACATTTAGATTGTTGAAAAGGTTGAAGGATTGGAATACCATACCTAGTTTTTCACGGTAAGTCGTCAAGTCATATCCTTTATCCAAAACATCTTGTCCGTGGTATAGAATCTGTCCTTCTGTTGGTGTTTCCAAAAGGTTGATAGATCGGAGGAAGGTTGATTTTCCCGAACCAGATGAACCGATGATTGAGATAACCTCGCCCTTTTCAACGCTAATAGAGATGTCTTTGAGGACTTGATTTTGTCCGTATGATTTCTTTAGATTTTTGATTTCAAGAATAACATTTTTAGTCATGTGGCACCTCGACTTGCATTTGGTTTGCACCTGTTGTGTATGTATCTGTATCAAAATGCTTTTCAACTGCGCGTAAGATACGTGTCACAGTAAAGGTTAGAATGAAGTAGATAATAGCAATAACCGTAAAGGTTTGGAAATATTGATAGGTTTGGGTTGCGACAGTATTTCCTGAGAAATAGAGTTCAACAACTGAGATAACGTTCAATACAGAAGTATCTTTGATATTGATGACAAATTCATTACCAGTCGCTGGTAAGATGTTACGAATAACCTGTGGAAGGACAATCTTACGCATGGTCTGATTATGGGTAAATCCGAGAGCAGTCGCAGCTTCAAATTGGCCCTTATCGACGGCAAAGATACCACCGCGGACAATCTCACTCATGTAGGCACCTGTGTTGATGGATACAATGAAGATAGCGGCAAGTGTGCGGTCAAGATTAAGTCCGAATGCTTGGGCGGTACCATAGTAAATAACCATGGATTGTACAATCATCGGCGTACCACGGAAAATTTCGATGTAGATATTGATAATCCAACCGAGCACTTTCTGACCAATAGCAAGTGCCTTATTTGCTGATTTTGGAGCTGTACGGAAGACACCGATGAGGAGACCGATAGCAGTACCGATAATTGTACCGAGGATGGAAATGAGTAATGTCATCCCAGTTCCGCGCAGAAGTTGTTGCCAGTTGTTAACAACAATATTCCAAACTTGGGCGAAGAAACTAGGTGTTTCGCCCTCGCTGGCTTCTTCAACGGGTTGGTTTTCAATCATATCATCCATAAGTGCGATTTGCTCTTCTTCTGAAATAGTTGCTAAGACTTCGTTGACCTGAGTGATACGAGCGTCATCTTTGCGCATACCGACAGTGATGGTCACGTCTTCAGCATTGGTTTCAAAAATGTCTGCCAATTCAACCATTTTGAAAGCTTTATTTGCAGCTTCTGCTGTACGACCTTCTGGACGTTCAGAAACATAGGCGTCTATAATGCCAGATTCTAAAGCTTGACGGATTTGGGAGAAATCTCCCATGGCGGTCTGTTTGTTAGCCCCTTCAATTTGGTCAATCAAATCATAGAGGTAAACCCCTTGCTGGGCAGTGATTTTTGCGCCAGCAAAATCTGCCAAGCTGGTTGCGTTTGCGTACTGACTATCAGAACGAACAACCAGGGTAGGAATTGAAGTGTAGTAGCTATCTGAGAAGGCGATTTCTTTCTTGCGCTCTTCTGTCGGGCTCATACCGGCGATAATCATATCGATTTTACCAGATGTAAGAGCAGGGACCAAGCCTTCCCACTTGGTTTTAACAACCAAGAGTTCTTTGTCCATGGATGCAGCGATTTTTTTTGCAACCTGAACATCATATCCGTTGGCAAATTGATTGGTTCCCTCAATAGGAACGGCACCGTTGCTATCATCTTCTTGGGTCCAGTTAAATGGTGCATAGGCAGCTTCCATACCGACCCGCAGGTATTCGTCTGCCCGAACCCCTGTTGTTACAGAAAAAACAGCGATTAGGGTCAGCAGAAATATACTGAGTTTACGTTTCATAATGTCTCCTTTAAAATGCTATTACACCATTTTATTAAAAATTCTGACAAATTTCAATATCCTTGTACTATGAATAGGGAGTTTTTTATGATATAATGTAGAGAATTGATGAAAAGGAGCTTTTTATGCTATTGGAATTGTTGAAGGCTATATTTTTAGGAATCATTGAAGGGGTGACGGAATGGTTGCCAGTTTCTTCAACGGGGCATTTAATTTTGGTTCAAGAGTTCGTGAAGTTAAACCAAAGTAAGAACTTCCTAGAAATGTTTAATATTGTCATTCAGCTAGGAGCAATTCTAGCAGTTATGACTATTTACTTTAAAAAATTGAATCCATTTCAGCCTGGAAAAACCAAGCGTGATATTCAATTGACTTGGCAATTATGGGCCAAGGTTGTCATTGCCTGTATTCCGTCCATCCTAATTGCAGTCCCGTTGGATAATTGGTTTGAAGCGCACTTCAATTTTATGGTACCGATTGCGATTGCTTTGATTGTCTACGGTATTGCCTTTATTTGGATTGAGAACCGTAACAGTGGTGTAGAGCCACAGGTGACGGACTTAGCGAAAATGTCTTATAAAACTGCCTTGTTGATTGGGTGTTTTCAGGTCTTAAGCATCGTTCCGGGGACTAGTCGCTCAGGTGCGACCATTCTGGGAGCGATTATTTTGGGGACCAGCCGATCTGTGGCGGCAGATTTTACCTTCTTCCTTGGGATTCCAACCATGTTTGGTTATAGTGGCTTGAAGGCTGTTAAATATTTCTTAGATGGCAATAGCCTGAATATGGAGCAGGTATGGATCTTGCTAGTCGCTAGTGTGACGGCTTACTTGGTATCCTTAGTTGTTATTCGTTTCTTGACAGACTTTGTTAAAAAACATGATTTCACGGTCTTTGGTTACTACCGCATCATTTTAGGGGCGATTTTATTGGTTTATGCCTTTATTACATTTTTATTTTAAGAGCAGGGAGACCTGCTTTTCTTTTGTCTTTCGAGCTTGGTTTTAGTATAATGGTGGAAGATATGTATGAGTATTGAAAATGATCAATCAATTTTAAGAAATTGATGAATCAATGAATGAGGTAGTTATGAAAGTAAAGCAAATTAGTGATTCGACCTTGAAAATCACTATAAAATTAGATGATTTGGAAGAGAGAGGAATGGAACTTTCGGACTTTCTCATTCCGCAAGAAAAGACAGAGGAGTTCTTCTATACTGTTTTGGATGAATTGGATTTACCAATGACTTTCCGAGAAAGCGGTATGCTGAGTTTTCGTGTGACTCCGAAGCCAGATCGGGTGGACATCTTTGTTACCAAATCTGATTTGGATCAGAGCTTGAATTTCGATGAATTTACAGATTTGTCGGAACTTGGTGATGTCGCAAGTATGACTCCAGATGAGTTTTTCAAGAGTTTGGAGCAAACCGTTCGTGAGAAAAGCGCACCGGATGCAACAGCCGTTCGTCATTTGGAAGAGGTAGAGCAAGAGGAAGAAGCAGATGAAGAGGAGCAGGAGCGCTATATTTACTATATTTTGGAATTTCCAACGATAGAGGATCTGTTTACTTTTGTTGGTACGGTTGATTATCCAGTAGAAGAATCGGAATTATATAAAATGGATGGTCATTACTACTTGACCGTTCTTATCAATGTAGAAAATCGTTCTAAGCAGTATCCAGGCTACATTCTTTCAAGAATGTTGGAATTTACCAATGATACTAAGTTGACCAGACCTGCTTTACAAGAACACGGAACTTTGATGCTTCCGCTTGCGGCAATCGAGGAGCTTAGGAAGGTTCCGACAGTATGATTCCTTTTGCTCTAAAATACATAATGGTCATTATTACAACCATGGTCATATCAGCCATTGCGACCCCCTTGGTTCGTTTTATGTCCCTGAGGGTTGGAGCAGTTGATAATCCCAATGCACGGCGGATAAATAAGGTGCCCATGCCTTCAGCGGGAGGTCTGGCTATCTTTGTGGCATTTACCATTTCTGTCCTATGGTTTTTACCAGGAATTGTTACCCGTGTCAATTACCATGGCACTTACTTGCATTATATCTGGCCCCTGGTCCTAGCATCCAGCATTATCGTTCTTACGGGATTCATTGATGATGTCAAGGAGCTAAAGCCTGCTCCTAAAATGTTTGGTATTCTAGCTGCAGCGACGATCATTTGGATTTTTACGGAATTTCGTTTTGATAGCTTTAAAATTCCTTTTGGAGGACCTTTCCTTCAATTTCCTGTCTGGCTCTCTTTTCTATTAACGGTCCTTTGGATTGTTTCCATTACGAATGCAGTCAACTTGATTGATGGTCTAGATGGTCTGGTTTCGGGAGTATCGATTATTTCCTTGACAACGATGGGAATTGTGTCTTATTTCTTTTTGCATGATAGCAATATTTTTTTGACCTTAACCATCTTTGTTTTGGTTGCGGCGATTGTTGGTTTTTTACCTTATAACTATAATCCCGCCATCATTTATCTTGGCGATACAGGAGCCCTTTTCATTGGGTTTATGATTGGAGTCTTGTCGCTTCAAGGACTGAAAAATTCGACAGCTGTTGCAGTGGTTACTCCGATGATTATTCTTGGAGTGCCTATTACGGATACTGTAGTAGCCATCATTCGTCGAAAATTGTCTGGGCAAAAAATCTATGAAGCAGATAAGATGCATCTGCATCATCGCTTGCTCTCTCTGGGACTTACTCATCGTGGCACAGTATTGGTGATTTACGCCATCTCTTTCTTATTCTCCCTGACCTCTCTTTTGCTCAATGTTTCGAGTCGAATAGGGGGTATTCTCCTATTGGTGACCATGGGACTGGGGATTGAGATTCTCTGTGAATTGATTGGCATCTTTGGTATCAATAGAACTCCGTTGCTCAATCTTCTTCGGTTTATTGGTAATAGCAGTTACCGTCAAGAAAAAATCGCAAAGTATAAAAAGTGCTACGAAGAGAAAAAAAGAAAATAAGAATCTTTCTAAACAAGATAAGAGCCGTCAGGCTCTTTTTTTGATATAATATAGTGGATATGGTTAATTAAAATTGTCAGAAAAGACTATTTTATAGATTAACACTCTCTGAAAATCATCATTAACAAGAAAAGAGGCTGGGTTCAAGCCCCGCACCGCTTCTCAAAGTTAGCCTCAACATCTCAACGCAGTAGTGGTTGATTGAGTTTGACAGTCCAGTGGAGTGAGGCTGGGCTCAAGCCCCGTACCGCTTCTCAACGTTAGTGTCAACATCTCAGCGCAGTGGTTGATTGGCAGATTTGTTCGTGTTTGACACTCCAAATCTGACCTAATCAACTGTGCGGGGGTGGGAAAACGAACTCTTCTATGGATGGTTGAGTTCTTTCCCGCTCCCAGCTCAACAACTTAAAACTAGGACTTGTTGACGGACTCTTCTATGAATGGTCGAGTTCTTTCCCCACTGCCAAGGTTGAGTCTTATCGGTGTATCTAGTTAGCTTGGTCAGTTAATGTGGTTTTTGAAGAGGACAAAAATGAAAAGGAGCACAGCATGTCAGTATTAGAAATCAAAGACCTTCATGTTGAAATCGAAGGCAAGGAAATCCTAAAAGGTGTGAATTTGACCCTTAAAACAGGTGAAATTGCAGCCATCATGGGACCGAACGGAACAGGGAAATCCACCCTTTCAGCAGCCATCATGGGCAATCCAAGTTATGAAGTTACCCAAGGTGAGATTCTGTTTGACGGTGTCAATATTTTAGAATTAGAAGTCGATGAACGTGCCCGTATGGGACTCTTCTTGGCTATGCAATACCCGTCAGAAATTCCAGGGATTACTAATGCGGAATTTCTTCGTGCCGCAATGAACGCTGGTAAGGAAGACGAAGACAAGATTTCTGTTCGTGATTTCATTACTAAGTTGGATGAAAAGATGGAGCTCCTTAACATGAAAGAGGAAATGGCAGAGCGTTACCTCAACGAAGGTTTCTCAGGTGGTGAGAAAAAACGCAATGAGATTCTGCAATTACTCATGTTGGAACCCACTTTTGCCCTTCTTGATGAGATTGACTCAGGTTTGGATATTGATGCCCTTAAAGTTGTGTCAAAGGGGATCAATGCTATGCGTGGTGAAGGCTTTGGTGCCATGATTATTACTCACTACCAACGCTTGCTCAACTACATCACTCCTGATGTTGTCCATGTCATGATGGAAGGCCGTGTCGTACTTTCAGGCGGACCAGAATTGGCGCAACGCTTGGAAAAAGAAGGATATGTTCAAGTTGCAGCAGAGCTTGGCATCGACTACAAAGAAGATGACATTTAAGTCTTTGGAGGAAGCTATGACCAAAGAAAAAATTCAAGAATTTTCAGCCTTGCAGGCAGAACCAACTTGGTTGACAGACCTGCGTCTTAAGGCTTTTGACAAAATAGCAGAGCTGGACTTGCCGGTTATCGAGCGGGTCAAGTTTCACCGCTGGAACCTTGGTGACGGAAGCCTAGCCACAAATGATGAAATCGGGGCTGTTCCAGATTTTACAGCTATCGGTGACAATCCTATGTTGGTCCAAGTTGGCAGCCAAACTGTCCTAGAGCAGTTGCCGGTTGACCTAGTAAAAAAAGGTGTGGTCTTTACAGACTTTGCCTCAGCCATGGACATCATTCCAGATGTGCTTGAAAAATACATCGGCGCTGCCGTAGCCTACGATGAGCACAAATTAGCAGCCTACAACACAGCTTATTTTAACGCAACAGCTGTTCTCTACGTACCAGATAATGTTGAAATCGACCAGCCAGTTGAGGCCCTTTTCTACCAAGACAGCACTAGTCCAGTTGCCTTTAACAAACGTGTCCTCATCATCGCTGGAAAAAATGCCAAGCTTAATTACCTGGAGCGTTTTGAAAGTTTAGGCGATGGCACAGCAGCGACTTCAGCCAATATTGTTGTAGAAGTAATTGCTCTTGCTGGTAGCCAAATCAAGTTTGCGGCCATTGACCGCCTTGGTAAGCATTTGGATACCTACCTCAACCGTCGTGGCTATCTCGGAAACGATGCAACGATTGACTGGGCGATTGGTCTGCTCAACGAAGGAAATGTGGTTGCCGATTTGGACAGCGAATTAAAAGGAAACGGCAGTCATGCCAACCTCAAAGTTGTCGGCCTTTCATCTGGTCGTCAGGTACAAGGTGTGGATACGCGCGTGACCAACTATGGTCATAATTCGGTCGGACACATCCTGCAACATGGGGTTATCTTAGAAAGCGGAACCTTGACCTTCAATGGTATCGGACACATTGTTCGTGGTGCTAAAGGTGCAGATGCCCAGCAAGAAAGCCGTGTCCTCATGCTGTCTGACAAGGCTCGCTCCGATGCCAACCCAATTCTCCTTATCGATGAGAATGAGGTCACAGCTGGACACGCAGCCTCAATCGGTCAGGTAGATCCAGAAGACATGTACTACCTCATGAGTCGTGGTCTGGACCGAGCAACTGCTGAATGCTTGGTTGTTCGCGGTTTCCTTGGCGCAGTCATTACCGAAATTCCTGTCAAGGAAGTTCGTGACCAACTGATTGCCGTGATTGAAGAAAAACTAACAAAGAGATAAGATATGGATTTGGAACGCATTCGCAAGGATTTTTCAATCCTAGACCAAGTTGTTAACGATGAGCCGCTGGTCTATTTGGACAATGCGGCGACCACTCAAAAACCGCAGCAGGTACTAGATGTGCTGGCGGATTATTACCAGAAGGATAATGCCAATGTTCACCGTGGCGTTCACACTCTATCTGAGCGGGCGACGGCTCGCTACGAGGCGGCTAGGCAGAAGGTGGCAGATTTTATCCAGGCCAAGTCTAGCAAGGAAATCCTCTTCACCAGAGGAACGACCACCGGTCTTAACTGGGTGGCTCAGTTTGCAAAGGAAATTCTCCAGCCAGACCAGGAAGTGATCATCTCGGTCCAAGAGCACCACTCCAATATCATCCCTTGGCAGCAAGTCTGTCAGCAAACAGGTGCCAAGCTCCGCTATGTAACCCTAAAAGACGGCGAGCTAGACATGGACCACCTGCGGTCGCTGTTGTCTTCCAAGACCAAGTTTGTCTCCCTAGCCCACGTATCCAATGTCCTAGGTGGCGTGGCTCCTATTGGGGAAATAGCAGAGCTGGTGCATCAGGTCGGTGCCTACTTGGTGGTGGACGGAGCCCAGTCAGTTCCCCACATGGGCGTCAACGTGCAAGAATTAGACATGGATTTCTATGCCTTTTCAGGTCATAAAATGTTGGGACCGACAGGAATTGGCGTTCTCTACGGCAAGGAAGAATTGCTCAATCTCATGTCGCCTGTTGAATTCGGCGGTGAAATGATTGACTTTGTCTATGAGCAGTCAGCTACTTGGAAAGAATTACCTTGGAAGTTTGAGGCAGGAACGCCCAATATTGCAGGTGCGATTGGGCTGGGAGCGGCCATTGATTACCTGACCGAAATTGGTATGGACGCTATCCAGGCCCACGAGGCAGAACTGGTTGACTATGTCTTTCCCAAATTGCAGGCTATTCCAGGCTTGACCATTTATGGTAGTCAGGACCTGTCCAAGCGGACGGGAGTTATTGCCTTTAACTTGGACGACTTGCATCCACACGATGTGGCAACTGCTCTGGACTATGAAGGTGTTGCTGTGCGGGCTGGCCACCATTGTGCCCAACCGCTTCTCAGATATTTGCAGGTGCCTGCTACTGTACGAGCAAGTTTTTACATCTACAATACCAAGGCTGACTGTGATAAGTTGGTCGAGGCAATCATCAAGACAAAGGAGTTTTTCAATGGCCCTATCTAGATTAGACTCTCTTTATATGGCAGTTGTGTCTGAACACTCCAAGTCGCCTCGTCACCGCGGAAGTTTGGACGGAGTGGAAAAGTTAGAACTCCACAATCCAACCTGCGGTGATGTGATTGAACTATCAGTCAAGATTGAAAAAGATGTGCTTACCGATATTGCTTTTGACGGCGTTGGCTGCACCATTTCAACCGCATCAGCTTCTATGATGACTGAAGCAGTGCTTGGCAAAGAAATCAGTCAGATTCAAGAACTAGCAGAAATCTTCTCACAAATGGTCCAAGGCCAAGAAGACCCACGCCAGAAGGAACTGGGAGACGCCTCCCTCCTCGCAGGTGTTGCCAAATTCCCCCAACGCATCAAATGTGCTACTTTACCGTGGAATGCCCTAAAGAAAGCACTGGAACGCAGTGAAAGTGCTGACTGAGCACCATCGAATAAACAAAAAACGAAAATCATACAGAAAGGATTGTTCAGTTTCTGATTGGAATTGAAATTGAACAGGCCCAGCAAGTATTTAAGAGAGCGTAACTGTTATTTTCATACTTTTTGGGCTTAGTATCTTATATTATGTCAGAAGAAAGAATTGAACCAACCCCGATTGACCTTGGGGAATACAAATTCGGTTTCCATGACGAGAACGTGGAACTGGTGGCTTCGACTGGTAAGGGTTTGAACGAAGAAGTCATTCGTGAAATGTCCCGTATCAAAGGCGAGCCTGAATGGATGTTGGAATTCCGTTTGAAATCCTATGAAACCTTCAAGAAAATGCCTATGCAGACTTGGGGAGCCGATCTATCCGAACTAGATTTTGATGATATTGTTTATTATCAAAAACCATCGGATAAGCCAGCACGTAGCTGGGATGATGTCCCAGACAAAATTAAAGAAACCTTTGAGCGCATCGGTATCCCAGAAGCTGAGCGTGCTTACCTGGCAGGAGCTTCTGCCCAGTACGAATCAGAAGTGGTCTACCACAATATGAAGGAAGAGTACGACAAGCACGGGATTATCTTTACAGATACCGACACGGCCCTCAAGGAACACCCAGAACTCTTCAAAAAATACTTTGGAAAACTCGTTCCGCCGTCAGACAATAAACTGGCTGCCCTTAACTCAGCGGTTTGGTCAGGTGGGACCTTCATCTATGTACCAAAAGGCGTTAAGCTGGATATTCCACTCCAAACCTATTTCCGTATCAACAACGAAGGAACAGGTCAGTTTGAACGCACTCTCATCATCGTGGATGAAGGAGCAAGTGTTCACTATGTAGAAGGCTGTACCGCTCCAACTTACTCAACGGCTAGTCTTCACGCAGCTATTGTGGAAATCATTGCCCACGAAGGTGCCTATATGCGTTACACCACTATTCAAAACTGGTCAGATAACGTTTATAACCTGGTAACCAAACGTGCCCGTGCCGAGAAAAATGCCACAGTTGAGTGGATTGACGGAAACCTTGGTGCTAAGACGACCATGAAATACCCTGCGGTTTACTTGGAGGGTGAAGGAGCTCGAGGGACTATGTTGTCCATTGCCTTTGCCAACAAAGGTCAGGTCCAAGATACCGGTGCCAAGATGATCCACAATGCACCACGGACTTCATCTTCTATCGTATCCAAATCCATTGCCCGAGGCGGTGGAGAAGTTAACTACCGTGGTCAAGTTACCTTTGCTAAAAACTCAGCCAAATCTATCAGCCACATTGAATGTGATACCATTATCATGGATGATATTTCCAAATCAGACACCATTCCATTTAATGAAATCCACAACTCACAAGTGGCCCTCGAACACGAAGCAAAAGTATCCAAAATCTCAGAAGAACAGCTTTACTACCTCATGAGCCGTGGCTTGTCCGAGTCAGAAGCCACAGAGATGATTGTCATGGGCTTTGTCGAACCATTCACAAAAGAACTCCCAATGGAATACGCAGTCGAACTCAACAGACTGATTGCCTATGAAATGGAGGGCTCGGTTGGTTAGATTTTTGGCAATTTAGCAAACATGAGTTTGCTAAAAGCCAAAAAATCTCCAACCGAGGTGGGAGATAAGGAGTAGCGAAAGCTACTCTACATTGTAATGCCAACGCTCGTTGGAAATAGGGAGCGACGGGAGTCGCTCTTCTTTGTAATCATAATAACCTTATCACAATTCCGTGCCTTCCACGCTCGTCATTTTCTGTAAGAAAATGATATGTAGTGAGGAGTTCCGGAACTCCCTCCAACTCACTCTCCAACCGAGGTAGGAGATAAGGAGTAGCGAATGTTACTCTGCGATAAAAAAATAGTATGTCGAATGATTTTCGACATACTATTTTTTTATAATTTTTCGTTGACATAGCGGACAAATTGATTCCACCAAGAGAATGGCCAGGATGCTTCTTTCATATCGCTAGGGATAATCATATTGACACTAGCTTGCTCGGAAATATAACCTTTTCCAATGAGATCTTGATCTTTCAGTTGCAGTTTGCCAACCAAGGTCCCCGCTTTGAGGGGAGCATCAATTTCTTTTATATCCGTTGTAAAAGTTGCGGTGGGGACATTATCAGTTTGTTTTCGTTGAACAACGGTTAAATCTGCTGCTGCAACAACAGGACTTGTTTCTTTTTCACCATTGAAAACCTTTATCTTACTATCTTCAAAGGCTTCACCTTTTTTTAATAGTGTAACAAGCGAAAAGTTAGAATAAACATAGTTCATCAAATCATTTGTCGCGACAAAGCGATTTTCTGGAGAGGTCAGCCCATCATTGGCATTCAATACTACTGTGATAATGCGCATACCAGCTTGTTGAGTTGTTGCAAGAAAACTTGAACCAGCCGAGTTTGAGGTCCCTGTTTTTAAGCCGTCAACCCCTCCACGAGCGTGAGTGCCGTCGCTCAGCATTTGGTTGGTGCTATAGTAAGTGTAGCCGCCAAAATCGTAGGCGTTTAGCGAGGTAATGTCGAGCACCTGAGGATAGTCGAGTATTAATCGTCTTGCGATGATAGCAACATCTAGGGCTGAAAACATATTTACATCTTCAGGACTGGAGCCTGGATAAATATTTTCACCCAAGTCGGTATTATCTAGCCCGGATACATTGACAATTTTTGTATCGGTAATTCCCCATTCTTGGACTTTTGCCTTCATTCGATCCACGAATGCAGCTTCGCTACCGGCTATTTTTTCTGCCAGAGCAATAATAGCACTGTTGGATGATGTTATTAAAGAAGCGTTTAATAGGTCTCTTACAGAATAGGAGCGTTCATCTAGATTGACATTGCTTAATTCGGTATTAGAAGTGAGGCTATAGGGATAATCAGAAATATCTACCATAGTATCTAAAGTGATCTCACCCTTTGCCAGTGCTTCGTAGACCAGGTAAATGCTCAATGTCTTACTGATAGAAGCAATGCTTGCTTTGGTTTCGGCATCTTGCTCATACAAGATTTTGCCGCTACCTACTTCAACCGCGATAGCATGCTTGGCTGCAACAGAAAAATCTTCTGCCAAAATAGGTGTGGAAGTTAAAAAAACGGCAAGGATTGTAGTGAGTGTTAGTAAAAGTTTACGCATAATCATTCCTTTTTGGGGTATTTTATTCTATTATATCACAAGAAATGTGAGAAAAATTTGGAAAAAACATGTAAAAAATGAGAAAATGATGAAAAAATATGTTTTTACAAAATTTTCTGACAAAAAGACTTTATTTAAGAAAAATTTATGATATAATGATTTTTATAAGACATAGTAATAAGTGTCAAACAAAAAGAAAACAGAGGTGTTTTATGAAAAAGACAACGAAACTTTTTGCACTTGCAGGTGTGACTCTCCTTTCAGCATCTGTTCTTGCAGCATGTGGTTCAAAACAATCAGGTGCAGCAAAACAGGAATTGTCATTCCCAGCTGAAGTAAAACAAGATGGAACAGCAGTCGCAGATGCTCAATTGAAATATGCATTTGTGTCACCAACAACTTCATCGGGTCTCTTGATTGACGAGTTGACTGAGAATACTACTGATTCAACATTTGGTGGTATGGTTGATATTTCAATGTTCGGTTACGATGGAGATCGTAAGTTGGATGATTCTGGTCTTGCTAAGGCTGAATTTGATGTGAAAGGTAAGAAAATCACAGTCAGCTTGACTGGTAAGGATTACAAGTGGTCAGATGGTGAGCCATTCACAATCAACGACTATATCTTTACAATTAAGTCAATGGCAAGCAAAGACTATACAGGTATTCGTTTTGATGATAAATTCTTGAACATTGAAGGTATGCAAGAATTTGTTGATGGAAAAGCATCAGACATCTCTGGTATTAAGAAAGTTGATGACTATACAGTAGAATTAACTGTAAAAGAAATGTCCCCTTCAATGATGTATGCAGGTGGTGATGTCCCAGCCTATATCCAACCAGAACACATCTATAAAGACATCCCTGTTGCAGACTGGGAAAAGAGCGAATACTCACGTACTGCGAAGCTTGTTGGTATGGGTCCGTGGAAGATTAAAGAAATCGTCAATGGTGAGTCTATCACTTACGTACCAAACGAATACTTCTTCAAAGGTACGAAACCAAAAACAAGCTCATTGAAGATTGACATCGTATCTCCTGATACTATTGTTTCTGAAATGAAAGCGGGGAATTATGATATTGCTGACATGCCAGTAGATCAGTTGGATTCATATAAAAAAGCATCTAACTTGAATATTGTTGGTTCTTTGGACTCATCTTATGAATACATTTCATTTAATTTTGGTAAATATGACGAAGCAGCCGGTAAGAACGTTATGGACGAAAATGCCAAGATGAATGATGTGAAACTTCGTCAAGCAATTGCCTATGCGATTGATACTAAGACAGCTGGTGAGTCATTGTACAATGGTCTTTACCACCCTGCAAAATCATTGATTATCTCATTCTTCGGCGATATTCATGATTCAGAATTGGAAGGCTATTCGTACGATCCTGAAAAAGCGAAAAAACTTTTGGATGAAGCTGGCTACAAAGATGTAGATGGCGATGGTATCCGTGAAGGCAAAGATGGTAAGGCATTCAAGATTACCTTTGCGGCTCGTAAACGTACTGAAGCTAACGAAGCGCTTGTACAACAATACATTGCTTGGTGGAAAGAAGTTGGCTTGAATGTCGAACTTTACACAGGACGTACAGTTGAAGGTAAGTCGTTCTATAACTCAGTTCAGGCTAATGATGCTGCTATTGATATGTATGCTGGTGGATGGTCAACAGGTTACGATCCAAACCCAAGTGGTCTATGGGGACCTATCGCTGCCTTCAACATGTCACGTTTCGTATCTGATGAAAATACTAAGTTGTTGGAAGCAATTAGCTCAACAGAATCATTTGACGATAAGAAAAATGTTGAGAACTATAAGGCTTGGCAAAAATATGCTCACGAGCAAGCATTTGCCATTCCAACATTTGAGTCTGAGTCAATTACTGCACTTAACAAACGCGTGAAAAACTATGACACTAACTACGGTTCAGCTTCAGGTAAAGGTATCGCTCTTGAGAATATCGAACTTACTGCTGATAAAGGTGTAGTGGCAGAATAATTTGTTAGAAGACAATAAAATCTGAAAAAGCCAATTTGATTGGCTTTTTTCAGATTGCTATTGGAATTTTCAGATAATTGTGGTATAGTAGATTCAGTACACAAAAATGAGTCCCTACTAACAAAAACTCAAGATGAAAAACATTAACCTACTCAATTCCTAATTGAGACAGTGATAGGGATGGTCTTGATTTATGATTGGATATAGGTACATTTTTTACTTCTGGGTAATCGCTATCAAACGATAATTTGGTAGAAATATGTTATTCTAGAGTAGTTATATAAAGTCAGTTAATCAAACATTATATGAACTTGATAATCGTAAGGCTATTGAATTGATTGAGCTTGATTAGCTGGCACATAAAGGAGGAAAAAGCGTGGCTACCGAAAAACCGCTTTTAGACATTAAAGATTTACACGTCGGTTTCCGTATTGGAGATGATTATTTTGACGCTGTTGACGGTGTTGATATCTCATTGCAAAAAAATGAAATTTTGGCAATTGTAGGGGAATCTGGCTGTGGTAAATCAACTTTGGCAACGACCATCATGGGCTTGCATAACCCTTTGAATACCAAAATCACAGGAAGCATCCAGTACAATGATATGGAATTGATTGGCATGGATGAAGCTAAGTACAATACGGTACGTGGTAATGATATTGGTATGATTTTCCAAGATCCCTTGGCTTCTCTAAATCCATTGATGACGATTGGTGCACAGATTGATGAGGCACTGTTCTATCATACTGATTTGGATGCCAATGCTCGTACAGAGCGAGTTTTGGAACTCTTGGCTCAGGTAGGTATTCCAAATCCTAAGCGGACATTTAAACAGTATCCACATGAGCTTTCAGGTGGTATGCGTCAGCGTATCATTATTGCGATGGCCTTGTCTTGTAAACCGCCAATTATTATTGCGGACGAACCTACAACGGCCTTGGATGTTACAATTCAAGCACAAATCTTGGATCTCTTAAATGATATTCAAGCGGAGACAGGTTCGGGTATTATTTTGATTACCCATGACTTGGGAGTGGTTGCAGAGACTGCTGATCGTGTGGCGGTCATGTACGGTGGTCAGTTTGTCGAAGTAGCGCCAGTAGAAGAATTGTTTACCAATCCAAAACATCCATATACACGTTCGCTCTTGAAGTCAAATCCTCAATCAGGTAGCGAGGGTGGCGATCTTCATGTTATTGAAGGTATTGTGCCGCCGATTACAAAAATGGTTCGTAAGGGTTGCCGTTTTGCTCCGCGTATTCCGTGGATTGGAGCAGAAGCTCATGAAGAGAATCCGAGTATGCACGAGGTAGGCCCAAATCACTTTGTTCGTTGTACCTGCCATGAGACATTCTATTTTGAAGGGGAGGCCTAATAGTGGGATTTATTGAAGTAAAAGATTTAAAAGTCCATTATCCAATTCGTAGTGGCTTCTTTAACCGTGTGACGGATCATGTCTATGCTGTCGATGGCGTTAATATTGAGTTTGAAGAAGGAAAAACCTATGGTTTGGTAGGTGAGTCAGGTTCTGGGAAATCGACCATTGGTAAGGCAATTATCGGTTTAGAGCGTGCCACTTCTGGTCAGATTATCTATGAAGGACAAAATGTAACCAACAAATCACGTGGTAAAAAAGGAAACTTTAATCGTGATGTTCAAATGATTTTCCAAGATTCTCTTTCAAGTTTCAACCCGAAAAAACGTATCTTGGACATCATTGCAGAACCAATTCGTAACTTTGACCGCTTGTCTCCAGATGAAGAAAAGAAAAAGGTTCTTCAACTCTTGGATACAATCGGTCTAAATGAAGAAGCTCTGATTAAATATCCTCACGAATTCTCAGGTGGTCAACGCCAACGTATCGGTGTTGCTCGTGCCTTGGCTAGTAATCCTCGTTTGATTATTGCAGACGAGCCGGTTTCTGCCTTGGATTTGTCTGTGCAGGCACAGGTCTTGAATTATATGAAACGTATCCAAGATGAGTTTAAGCTCAGCTATCTCTTTATTTCCCATGACCTCGGTGTTGTGCAACACATGTGTGATGAATTGTTCATCATGTATCGCGGACGTTTCGTAGAAACAGGAAATAAGAACGATATTTATAATAATCCACAACACATTTATACTAAACGTTTGTTGTCAGCTATTCCAACGATTGACCCACTCAATCGATTGAAGAATAAAGAAAAGCGTTTGGCTGCTGAAAAAGAATATCAAGAAATGCAAGGTCAATACTATGATGAAAACGGTCGTGTGTACGATTTGAGATCCTTCTCAGAAACTCATCAAGTAGCCCTTCCAGAAGGAGGTCAGAACTAAGATGTGGAAAACAGTATTACGTCGTTTGCTCATGATGATTCCGCAGATTATTATTTTGAGTGTCATTGCGTTCTTTGTTGCGAAGATGATGCCGGGGGATCCCTTTACAGGATTGATTGACCCAAATATTGATCCAGCAATCATTGAACAAAAACGGATTGCGGCAGGTTATTATGACCCAATCCCTGTTCAGTATTTCCGTTGGGTAGGCAATCTTTTGCAAGGAGATTTTGGTCAGAGTGTTATTTTTAAACAACCAGTTGTTGATGTCATCATGCAGCGCTTGAATAATACAATTGGATTATCCCTCTTGACGATGGTATTGACTTATTTGATTGCACTTCCATTGGGTATGATTGCAGGTCGTTATCAAAACTCACTTGCAGATAAAATCATTGGCGTGTATAACTTCTTGACATTTTCAACTCCAACTTTCGTTTTTGCCATCCTCATGCTCTGGATGTTTGGCTTTAGTTTGGGCTGGTTCCCGACGCGCGGTTCGATTAGCGGTGGTGTGGAAGGATTTGCAGCGACTCTCAGTCGTTTACACCATATGATTCTGCCAGCGATTACAATGGCGATTTTGTCAACAACAGTTACTATTCAATATCTCCGTACGGGGATTATTGATGCTAAGAGCCAGGACTATGTTCGTACAGCTCGTGCCAAAGGTGTTCCTGAGAGAGTTGTTTATAACCGTCATATTTTCCGTAATTCGATTTTACCGATCGCATCTTTCTTGGGTTATGAATTGACAGGATTAATTGGTGGTTCTATCTTTATTGAAAATATTTTCACTTACCCAGGTATCGGTCAGTTATTCTTTAACTCTATTTCTAGTCGTGACTATAGTGTTATCTTAGCTTTATTGTTGGTATTTGGTATGGGTACTTTGTTGGGGACATTGATTTCAGATATTATCATGAGTATCGTGGATCCACGTATCCGTGTGAAATAGAAGGAGGAGTAAGGTGAGTAAAGAAAATAAAAAACAAGTACAATCTGCTTCAACTCCTCCAGGTGGCTTCCGTGTCATCGCGCGGGAGTTTATGAAAGATCGACTTGCATTGACCTCATTAATTATCTTAGTGACGGTTCTCTTAGCAGTCTTTATCGGTGCACTTCTGTTGAATCAAGAACAAGTTATGAAAGTCAACCTTTTGGGACGTTACTTGGAACCAGGTGTTAACGGCTATATCTTGGGGACAGATGAAGGTGGTAAAGATATCTTTGGTCAGCTGATTATCGGTGCTCGTAACTCAATCATTATCGGTTTTACCATTACGATTATTACTAGTATCGTTGGTATCTCTATCGGTTTGATTTCTGGTTATTACGGTGGTCGTTTGGACGGATTCTTGATGCGTATTGTCGATTTCATCATGATTTTGCCGGTGACAATGTTGATCATTGTGTTCGTGACAGTTATCAAGAACTATACAATCTATCATTTCATTCTTATCATGAGTGCCTTTTATTGGACGGCCAAGGCTCGTCTATTCCGTACAAGGACTTTGTCAGAGGCAAGTTTGGACTATGTCAATGCATCAAAAACATTGGGAACAAGCGACTTCATGATTATGTTCCGTGAAATTTTACCAAACTTAAGTTCATTGATTATCGTTAACTTGACCTTGAACTTTGCGGGAAATATCGGTATCGAGACTTCGTTGACTTATCTTGGTTTCGGTCTACCATCGACAGTACCAAGTTTGGGTACCTTGATTGCCAATGCCCGCAATGCAGATATTTTGGAAAACAAGACATGGATTTGGTTGCCAGCAGCCATCTTCATCCTTGTGATGATGCTCTGTATCAACTATGTCGGACAAGCTTTCCAACGTGCAGCAGATGCTAAGCAGCGTTTAGGTTAATTGTGAAAAGGGTTCCTTTTGGAGCTCTTTTTTTGTAAAATCCGATGTAACAAGCTTGTTTTTTACAGAAAGCAGAAAATGTGGTAAAATGGAGTGATAAAACTATTTGAGGTAACGAATTATGACTGTTAAAATCAATACTAAAGACGGCCAAATCGAATTGACTGATGACGTGATTGCCACAGTTGTTGGCGGTGCTACGACTGAGATTTTCGGTGTTGTTGGGATGGCTAGTAAGTCTGCGATCAAGGATAATTTTCAAGCACTTTTGAGAAAAGAAAATTATTCTAAAGGTGTTGTGATCAAGACCTTGGAAGATGGTCGCATTGCAGTCGATGTTTATACTGTGATGAGCTACGGTGTAAAAATCAGTGAAGTATCTCGCAATATCCAAGAACGCGTTAAGTTCAACTTGGAAAATCAACTAGGTATCTCTGTAGATGCCGTCAATGTCTTTATCCAAAATATCAAAGTCGTAGGAGAATAATTGTGTCTAAAATTACAACTAGTTTATTTCAAGAAATGGTGCAGGCAGCATCAACTCGTCTGAATAAACAAGCCGAATATGTGAACTCACTCAATGTTTTCCCAGTTCCAGATGGGGATACTGGTACCAACATGGGGATGACTATTACCAATGGTGCTAAAGAAGTAGCAGATAAGTCTGCTTCTACTGTTGGAGAAGTTGCGCAAATTCTTTCTAAGGGCTTGTTGATGGGAGCTCGTGGAAACTCAGGTGTTATTACGTCGCAATTGTTCCGCGGTTTTGGTCAATCTGTTAAAGGCAAGGTTGAATTGGACGGTAAGGATTTGGCGCAAGCCTTTCAACATGGTGTAGAAGTGGCTTATAAAGCCGTTATGAAGCCAGTTGAAGGTACTATTCTTACTGTTTCGCGTGGGGCAGCCACTGCCGCTTTGAAAAAGGCAGAAGAGACTGATGATGCGGTTGAGGTCATGCGTGCTACTCTTGACGGTGCTAATCGTGCTCTTAAGAAAACGCCAGAGATGCTTCCAGTCTTGAAGGAAGTTGGTGTTGTCGATTCAGGTGGACAAGGTCTTGTTTACATTTATGAAGGCTTCTTGTCAGCTTTGACGGGTGAGTATATTGCTTCGGAAGATTTTGAGGCGACACCTGCTGTTATGTCTGAAATGATCAATGCTGAGCACCACAAGTCAGTTGCAGGTCATGTGGCGACTGAAGATATTACCTTTGGTTACTGTACAGAAATCATGGTAGCTCTTCGCCAAGGTCCTACTTATGTGAAGGAATTTGATTATGAAGAATTCCGTAACTACCTCAACGACCTTGGGGATTCCCTCCTAGTTGTTAACGACGATGAAATCGTCAAAGTCCATGTCCATACAGAAGATCCAGGTTTGGTCATGCAAGCGGGTCTTCAATATGGTAGCTTGGTCAAGGTAAAAGTGGACAATATGCGTGAGCAACATGAAGCTCAGGTCGAAAAAGAAGAAACTTTCCAAAAACCGACTGAACAAAAAGAGTATGCTATTATTGCGGTTGCTGCTGGTGAAGGTTTGACAGAAATCTTCAAATCACAAGGCGTTGACTATGTGATTTCAGGTGGTCAGACCATGAACCCATCAACAAAAGATTTTGTCAATGCTATTGAATTGGTCAATGCCCGCAATGTCATCTTGTTGCCAAACAACAAAAATATCTTGATGGCTGCTCAGACGGCTGCTGAGGTTGCAGAAGTTGCGGTTAAGGTTGTGGAAACTAAGACTCTACCACAAGGTTTTACTAGCTTGCTTGCTTTTGATCCAAGTCGTGATTTGGAAAGCAACTTTGAAGTGATGACGGCATCTCTCGCAGAGGTGAAAAGTGGTAGCGTGACAACTGCGGTCCGCGATACAACCATTGACGGTCTTGAAATCCATGAGAATGACAACCTTGGTATGGTTGATGGCAAGATTGTGGTTTCTAATCCAGATATGATGGAAACACTTGTCGCTACATTTGAGAAAATGCTGGATGAAGATAGTGAAATCGTAACAATCTATATCGGTGAAGATGGTGATGAGGAACTCGCTCAAACTCTTGCTGAACAGCTAGAAGAACAATTTGAAGACGTTGAGGTTGAAATCCATCAAGGAAATCAACCAGTCTACCCATATCTTTTCAGCGTAGAATAAACAAAATCGCAGGCTCTGGCTTGCGATTTTTTCTGTCGACTTGTCTACAATTTCCAGTAGACCTATGACAAACTACTGGGGCTATGGTATAATTAAAGACATGTATAGTCAGAATGAAAATGAATTGATTGCCATTGGTGAGAGAATTGGAAAAGCCTGTAAGCCAAATCAAGTTCTAGTATTATCAGGGAATTTGGGTGCTGGGAAAACAACTCTGACCAAGGGGTTGGCCAAGGGGTTAAAAATTGAACAGATGATTAAGAGTCCTACTTATACGATTGTTCGAGAGTATGAGGGGACTATGCCGCTCTATCACTTAGATGTTTATCGAATTGGAGATGACCCTGACTCGATTGATTTGGATGATTTTCTCTATGGAGGAGGTCTAACGGTTATCGAGTGGGGAGAATTACTGGATGTCAGTCTATTTGATGACTATTTGCTCATTCGTATAGAGAAAGAGGGAGATGGTCGACGATTGACAGTCGAATCTCATGGAGCTCAAAGTAGCGATTTAGCGAAGGAGTTCCAAAATGTCTGAAAAAGAAGTGTATTTTAGTGAAGCTGAACCAGCTGATGCAGCAGCTTTTATTGATTTTATGAATCAAGTTGCTAGAGAAACGGATTATCTGGTTATGGATGAGACTGGTTTTCGATTTAGTGTTGCTGCAATGGAGACCATCTTCGAGGCAGGAATCGAAAATCCTCGTGAATTGTGCCTGTTGGCTAAGGTTGGTTCGGAAGTCGTCGGCGCAATTTCTGTTAAGTCCTCTAAGCAGTTTCGCATTAGCCATATCGGAAATGTTTTTATTGCAGTAAAAAAAGCCTACTGGGGTCACGGTCTAGGGATGATTTTACTGGAGGAAGTATTGCATTGGGCAGAGGAAATGGATGTATTGAAGCGTTTGGAATTAACGGTTCAGGTTCGCAATCAGGCGGCAGTACATTTATATCAAAAACTAGGATTTAACATTGAAGGAACCCAGATACGTGGGGCTAGAACAGATGAAGGAGAATGGCTTGATCTTTATTATATGGGCAAGTTAATTGGTGAAGTATGACAATTGGAAAAAAAATATTCTTAATGTCTTTGGCTATTATTGGTTTAACAGTAGGTGCTGGCTTAATATATGGAGCCAGCTTGTTAAATTTTTCTACGGATGCTATTTCGAAAACATTTAAGCAGTTAGATGGAGAAGAAAAAATCACTCCGATTGATGCGACAGAGCCCCTAACTATCCTACTGATGGGGGTGGATATGGACCAAGCAACCCGTGGAGGAGATTGGGAGGGTGGTCGTAGTGATTCGATGATTTTGGTAACTGTTAATCCCAAGACTAAGGAAACCAATATGATGAGCTTGACTCGTGATATTATGGTTGAGATTGCAGAAGCGAATGGGGAGTCTTCAGGAACGGTTGAAAAACTAAATCATTCTTATAGCTACGGACAGGCACCGATGGCCATTGCCACGATCGAAAAGATGATGGATATTAACATTGACCGCTATATCGAAATAAATATGGATGGTCTGGTTGAGCTTGTTGATGCGGTTGGAGGTATTGAGGTAAACAATACTCTTGGCTTCCCTATATCCATTTCGGAACATGAGCCTGCCTACACCTCTATTGTCCAGCCGGGGAAACAGTTGGTAAATGGGGATCAGGCGCTGGTTTATGCTCGGATGCGCTATGATGATCCTGAGGGGGATATTGGTCGTCAGAGACGTCAACGTGAAGTTATAACGGCTATTATAAAAAAACTCCTTCAGTTAGACGGTTTTACCCAGTATAAGAAGATTCTGACTGCCATTTCTAATAATATGCGAACCAACATTGAGATTAGTCCTGCGACAATTCCAAATCTCTTGGGGTACAAGGACTCTATCTCCAAGTTGAATTCCTATCAGTTGCGCGGTGTGGATCAAATGGTTGATGCAATCTATTATCAATTACCAACCAGTACACATCTATTGGAAATGCAAAATGTTCTGAAAAAATCTATCGGCTTAGAAGAAAATACCGACTTAGTCACAAACGTGAAGGTCTACGAAGGACAGATGGGATTGCCAAGTCCAATAAATGTTTATGATGTATATACAAATCTCTTGCTGTTAGAAGCAAGTCCATGGGCAGAAAGCTTGGATCCAGAAATAGGGAGTCCATCGGCTACTACGACTGTGACAACAGAAGAGCAGGTAACCGATTTTTCAACAGAGCCAGTACTCGGTGATGAAAACGGGTCACAATAATGTAGTCATTCAGTTTTTCTCTTATTACTTTGATGAGCGAATATAAAAGCCTATAAAAATAGAGGTTGGTTACAACCTCTATTTTTATAGGCTTTTGGTTTGCTTTTAGTACGAGGCAATGAGCCGCAGGCCTAACTGAAGTTAGGCAAGGCGAGTTCAAACAATCCAGTGGAGTGTTTGAAGTTGGAAATAGGGAAACAGAGTTTCCTCTTACGTCGAAGTAATAAAAGAAAAACTAAGTGACGATATTTGGAAATGAGGCTGGGCAAAAACTAGCCGCTCATATATAAAAAAACGAGCAATTCCAATTAGGAGTTACTCGTTTTCCATTTCATGCTTTATAATTATAATAACGACAAAACAACTAGAAAGGCATGAAAATGTATAAACAGTATAACACAAATCAGTTAAGTTTGGAATTAAATATTGCTTGGGACTTACCTGCAACGCATGAGGCTCGTCTGATTAGTCAGTTTGTGGATACCATTCCTCAATCTGTTCTACTAGATGAAATTTCTCACACAGGTCGTCCTGCCTTTCATCCAGCCATGTTGCTCAAAATGACCCTGTTCGCCT
>NZ_JAOTGF010000020.1:0-42338 GCF_044427305.1 Streptococcus sp. 2021WUSS109 | reverse complement strand
CGGCTACAATAATCACATCCTGCTGAAATTGCTTTCCTTTAAAATGATTCATCGTCATTCCTCCTGCTATCTTTTTCTATTATTCTACCTTATTTGATAGTAGATTTAAAACTTTGCAACAGAACCGTACAGCTTATGGACTAAAGAAAAAGGAGGAGAAGTAGATGAATCCAAAAACTATTTATGAAAAGGATTCAGACCAAGATGGTTTGACAGATGCTCAGGAACTAGCTTTGGGAACCAATCCGCAGTCTGTTGACACAGATGGTGATGGTCAAGCTGATTTAGAAGAGCTACAATCTGGACATTCACCACTAGTCTCACAAAAGGAGTTGTGTGATGGCTTGGAACTTTGACACCATGAAAGAGGCTTTGTCTGAAATGGAGAAGGTCGATTACCAAGAGTTTATCAAAGCCTTTCTCTCTTTGGAATTAAGTATTTCTGATAGAACAATCCTCAATCAGGTTTATCAAGATTATATGGATGAGGATGACCTATCCTTGATTAGTGATGAGCTACGAGTTAAAGTTGATAGTTATCAGGATGAAGTACAGGCAGATATGACTGACATTCTGGAAAAGTTGTACCGAACAGGTGAAGGCTCTAATTTTATTATGGATTTAATGTCCTCAAATAGTCTTTCAGACACCTTGGAACAGTATGAGGTTTTGGATAGTGACGATTATTCACTACTTAGCCTTGAAACCTTACAGGCCATGATTCAACAGGACTTGGCTATTTCTAGTCAGGATTATTTTGGAGATTTGGTTCACCTTGCCTTGCAAAAAGATTTACTAGACCAGAAAAGTCATTTCTTACAACACTATGTGGCAACTGTAATGGATGGTATTCCACAAGAAAGAGACCAACGAGCCTTGGTCCTAGATTAACACAAAGGGCTGAGAAACACTCTCAGCCTTTTTAAAATGGGAGGGAATAATGAATCAAGAAGTCTTACTACAAATGATGAGAGCAACCATTCCTCGTGATAGAGCCTTGCTTGAAGCGTTTTTATATTACCAAGCAGAGCATTTTGATGAGGAGTGGGATAGTCTCGTTTATCAGTTTATGACCAATAGGCAAGAAATAAATAAGTCTGTTCAAGTACTTCACTTTGAGACAGATGTTTCAGCTTTTGTCCAGGCTAGTCCTTATGATACTGCTCATGATCTATTGACCTATACACAAGTATTCGGCCAAACTGGTCTCCAAAAACTTGACCAACTATCGCCGTCTGAAAAAGACTTGGTGATTGAAGTGGCCTTGTTCAATCTGGCCACTCGTTTTCAACTATTAGACTCAAATGGACACTACCAAACTATTTCACCAGATTCTCTATTACAAAAGAGTAGGGGAGCTAATTTGGTCAATGTTTATCGTGTGGCTAATAATTTAGCGGATCGGATCAGCCGAGATATTGAACAGTTTCTCTTAACTTACGAGCCTGAGCTTGAAACAAGAGCTGATGAAACTATTCTAGAAAATGAAGAAACTATTGATGAGCACAAAACAAGTGTTCATCAAGCAATATCTTTTCGAGAAGAGGGCTCTCTGGTTATTGCTAGTTTAGATGTAGATTTGTCTCAACTAGATGTTCAAACAGGAAAAACCAGTCATCTGCCTGCTTATGAAGAGTTATCTTTACGACGTAAATTTGAGATTCTAACATATTTTGACCAAATTCGAAATGAACGTTCCAAAGTCGCAAGTTTTAGACGAGGTGATTTTGATACTGAGATGGAAATGACACCAATCTTTGAGGGCGAGGAGTTACTTACCTATCTAGAGGCTGATGGTAGTCCCTATGAGTTGAAACGAACGCTGACTACAGTCGAAGAAAAGGAATTAGAAAAAATTGGACAAGCCATTAGGATAGAAAATCAAGAAAAATTGACTCAGCTAGGGATTGAGCTATCTCAGTTTGAATCAGACCAAGTCGGTATTTTATTGGATGCGGCAGGTCGTTTTCGTTTAAAAAATGCGGACCTTGCTTTACTAGGTGGTTATCCCAAAGCCTCGGTAACTCAACTAGCCCTTGCGACAGAACTACTCCAAATGGGACTAAGTCATGAAAAGGTTGAATTTTTCTTTGGTAGTCAGCTTTCCATTGAAGAGTTGCGACAAGTTGCCTACGCCTTTTTACACCAAGAACTCAGTAGAGAAGATGCGGAGTATTTTGAAAAAGATAAGGGCAACCAGCCAGATTTGACCTTTAGAAATTGGAAGAACAAGCTAGAGAAAGCTGAGACGAAAGTAGTAGTTGATGAAGAATTTGCGGAAAGTCCACTAGTCCAGAGAGTATTGGACACTTATCCTCTGGGGTCATTGGTTTCCTATAAGGGACAGGACTTTGAGGTCATGTCGGTCAGCGATGCTCGATTGAACGGTTTGATTCGGATTGAGTTAGTTAATGACTTTTCGGATATCATTGAACAAAATCCAGTTCTTTATGTGAGGACCTGGGAAGAAGTCAGTCAGGCACTTCATCAGCCAAAGGCAGAACCACAAACAGAGTTAGAAGAAGCGGACCAAGAACTAAATCTTTTTTCATTTCTGGAAGAGGAGCCAGTTCAGAGTATTGGACTATTGGAACCCGATGGTTCTGAAAAAGGTCATAACGATATTGATCTTGAAGAAACAGATAGTCAAATTCCTGAAGAGGTAGTCGTCGAAACAATTCCAGAGATTCCAGTAATGGACTTTTATTTTCCAGAAGATATGACGGACTTTTATCCAAAGACTGCTAGAGATAAGGTTGAGACAAACATTGCGGCTATTCGTTTGGTAAAAAAACTAGAAGTAGAGCACCGCAATGCTTTACCAAGTGAACAAGAACTCCTTGCCAAGTATGTAGGCTGGGGTGGACTAGCCAATGAATTTTTTGATGACTATAATCCAAAATTTTCTAAGGAACGAGAAGAACTGAAAAGCCTAGTCACAGATAAAGAGTATTCGGATATGAAACAGTCCTCTCTGACAGCCTATTATACAGACCCTGCCCTTATCCGTCAGATGTGGGATAAGTTGGAAAGTGATGGCTTTACAGGTGGCAAAATCCTAGATCCTTCCATGGGAACAGGGAATTTTTTTGCAGCAATGCCCAAACACTTAAGAGAAAAGAGTGAGTTATATGGTGTGGAATTAGATACCATTACAGGAGCTATTGCCAAACACCTTCATCCCAATAGTCACATTGAAATTAAGGGCTTTGAGACGGTGGCTTTTAACGATAATAGTTTTGATTTGGTGATTTCAAATGTGCCATTTGCCAATATACGAATTGCGGATAACAGGTACGATAGGCCTTATATGATTCATGATTACTTTGTCAAAAAGTCACTTGATTTGGTTCATGATGGTGGACAAGTAGCGATTATCTCTTCCACAGGAACTATGGATAAGCGAACAGAAAATATTTTACAAGATATTCGTGAGACAACTGAATTTCTTGGTGGGGTTCGACTGCCTGATTCTGCCTTTAAGGCCATTGCAGGAACGAGTGTCACAACGGATATGTTATTCTTCCAGAAACACTTAGACAAGGGATATGTGGCAGACGATTTAGCCTTTTCAGGTTCCATTCGCTATGACAAGGATAGTCGCATTTGGCTCAATCCTTACTTTGATGGAGAATACAATAGCCAAGTGCTAGGAACCTACGAGGTCAGGAATTTTAACGGAGGAACACTTTCTGTTAAGGGGACTAGTGATGACTTGATTGCAAGTGTTGAAGCAGCTCTACATCAAGTAAAAGCCCCAAGAGAGATTGATAGAAATGAGGTCATCATTAATCCAGATGTGTTGATCAAACAAGTCATTGATACCTCCATTCCAGCTGAAATGAGGGAGAATCTGGGTCAGTACAGTTTTGGTTACCAGGGTTCTACAGTTTACTATCGAGATAATAAAGGCATTCGAGTCGGAACCAAGACGGAAGAAATCAGTTACTATGTCGATGAAGAGGGCAACTTCAAAGCATGGGACACCAAACATTCTCAAAAGCAGATTGATCGCTTTAATGCCTTAGAAGTGACTGATAACACTGCTCTGGATGTCTATGTGACCGATGATGCAGCCAAACGTGGTCAGTTTAAGGGTTATTATAAAAAGACAGTTTTCTATGAAGCTCCTTTGTCTGATAAAGAAGTGGCACGAATCAAAGGAATGGTCGATATTCGCAATGCTTACCAAGAGGTCATTGCCATTCAACGCTATTATGACTACGATAGGAAGACTTTTAACCACTTGTTAGGCAAACTCAATCGTACCTATGATAGCTTTGTCAAACGCTATGGGTATTTGAACAGTGCAGTGAACCGCAATCTTTTTGATAGTGATGATAAGTATTCGCTTCTTGCTAGTTTGGAAGATGAAAGTCTGGATCCAAGTGGAAAGTCTGTTATCTATACTAAATCCCTTGCCTTTGAGAAGGCTCTAGTGCGTCCTGAAAAAGAGGTTAAAAAGGTACATACTGCCCTTGATGCCTTAAATTCGAGCTTGGCTGACGGACGAGGTGTTGATTTCGCTTATATGATGTCTATCTATCAGGTTGAATCGCAGATGACCTTGATTGAGGAGTTAGGCGACCTCATTATGCCTGATCCTGAGAAGTATTTGAATGGGGAGCTGTCCTATGTTTCTCGCCAAGACTTTCTGTCAGGGGATGTCGTCACTAAGTTAGAAGTAGTGGACCTATTCGTCAAACAAGACAATCAGGACTTTAACTGGTCACATTATGCGGGACTTCTAGAAGCTATCAAACCAGCCCTTATTACTTTGGCAGACATTGATTATCGAATCGGTTCACGCTGGATTCCTTTGTCTGTTTACGGAAAATTTGCCCAAGAAACCTTTATGGGGAAAGCCTATGAACTGTCAGACCAAGAAGTAGCAACAGTCCTTGAGGTCAGTCCCATTGACGGGGTTATCACTTACCAATCTAAGTTTGCCTACACCTATTCCAACGCAACGGATAGGAGTTTAGGTGTCCCTGCTTCACGCTATGATAGTGGTCGAAAAATCTTTGAAAATCTCCTGAATTCTAATCAACCAACCATCACAAAACAAGTTGTCGAAGGGGATAAGAAAAAGAATGTGACAGATGTGGAGAAAACAACAGTCCTGCGTGCCAAGGAAGCACACCTACAAGAACTCTTTCAAGACTATGTGGCAAGGTATCCAGAAGTCCAACAAATGATTGAAGACACCTATAATAGGCTCTACAATCGTACAGTATCGAAGACCTATGATGGTAGCCATTTAACCATTGATGGACTTGCTCAGAATATCTCCTTACGTCCTCACCAAAAGAATGCCATTCAACGGATTGTGGTGGAAAAACGTGCCCTACTAGCCCACGAGGTAGGGTCTGGAAAAACCTTGACCATGCTTGGAGCTGGTTTCAAGTTGAAAGAATTAGGGATGGTGCATAAACCTCTCTATGTGGTTCCTTCTAGTTTGACTGCTCAGTTTGGTCAAGAAATCATGAAATTTTTCCCAACCAAAAAAGTCTATGTGACCACTAAGAAAGACTTTGCCAAAGCCAAACGCAAACAGTTTGTATCCCGTATTATTACAGGGGACTATGATGCCATTGTCATTGGGGATTCCCAGTTTGAGAAAATACCGATGAGTCGTGAAAAACAGGTCACCTATATCAATGACAAACTCGAGCAACTCCGAGAAATCAAGCTGGGAAGTGACAGTGATTATACGGTGAAAGAAGCGGAACGTTCGATTAAGGGATTAGAACACCAGTTGGAAGAACTCCAAAAACTAGAGCGAGATACCTTTATCGAATTTGAAAACCTTGGCATTGATTTTCTTTTTGTGGATGAGGCTCATCACTTCAAGAATATCCGTCCAATCACTGGACTTGGGAATGTCGCGGGAATCACCAATACTACTTCAAAAAAGAACGTAGACATGGAGATGAAGGTGAGACAGGTTCAGGCAGAGCATGGAGATAGAAATGTCGTTTTTGCGACAGGAACACCAGTTTCTAACTCTATTAGTGAACTTTTCACCATGATGAATTACATTCAACCTGATGTTTTAGAGCGATACCAGGTATCCAATTTTGATTCATGGGTTGGGGCTTTTGGGAATATTGAAAACTCCATGGAACTAGCCCCGACAGGTGATAAATACCAACCTAAGAAACGGTTTAAGAAATTTGTCAACTTGCCTGAACTCATGCGAATCTATAAGGAAACTGCCGATATTCAGACCTCAGATATGCTTGACTTACCTGTACCTGAAGCTAAGATTATTGCGGTGGAAAGCGAGTTAACGCAAGCTCAGAAATACTATTTAGAAGAGCTGGTAGAGCGTTCGGACGCTATCAAGTCAGGTAGTGTTGATCCAAGTAGAGATAACATGCTTAAAATCACAGGAGAAGCCAGAAAACTAGCTATTGATATGCGGTTGATTGACCCTGCTTACTCCTTATCGGATAATCAGAAAATCCTTCAAGTGGTGGACAATGTGGAACGGATTTACCGTGATGGAGCTGTAGACAAAGCCACTCAGATGATTTTCTCTGATATTGGAACCCCTAAAAGTAAGGAAGAAGGCTTTGATGTTTACAATGAACTGAAAGCTTTGCTGGTTGATCGAGGGATTCCAAAAGAAGAAATTGCCTTTGTCCATGATGCCAATACTGATGAAAAGAAAAACTCACTGTCTAGAAAGGTCAATAGCGGAGAAGTACGGATTCTCATGGCTTCGACTGAAAAAGGTGGAACGGGTCTAAACGTGCAATCACGCATGAAAGCTGTCCACCATTTAGACGTTCCCTGGAGGCCCTCAGATGTAGGACGGATTTTGCGGACATTCAAAATAAAAAAGAATGTGGAGGTAACAGACAATGGCAAAGACAATTTTTGAGGAAATGGGCGGCAAATACGAAAGGCAAGGCGATTATTTAATACCGTGCTTAACTGTACCCGCCGAAGAAGAACAGCCGATAGGCATCTGGGGACAGCGGCATTTGGATTATCTGAAGCATCACTGCAAAGTTACATACACCAATCTTCTTACAAGCGGCAGACTTAACGCTTACCTTGCCGACATTGACAGACAGGCACAGGAACGCTTTGAAAGGCTCATAGAGGGTATGAAACAGGCACAGGGCATAACGGAACAGCTAAAGGCAGAAAACGCCTTAGAATGGACAGGATGCCTCAATAACATAAGGGCTTGTGCGAGGGAGATTGTGGAAAAGGAAATTATTTTTGCATAAACAGATGATTAGTGGCAGGGGGAAATCCTGCCGCTTTTTCTGCTTTAGTTTGTCAGCTTGACAAATAAAGGGTTAAGGAATATAATTAGATTCAGTATTATACAAGGAGTTAATAAATATGCGGCAAGGTATTCTTAAATAAACTGTCAATTTGATAGTGGGAACAAAAAGTAGCAGTCCCGTTTCACTTTTAATATGGGGCTTAGTTTTTTGTACCCAGTTTAAGAATACTTTTATCATGTAATTTTATATGCCCGAAAACATATAAGTGTTTTGGGGCTATTGGAGTTATTTACCCAGTGATAGGAGTATTTATAACTGGGTATTTTTATGCCCTTTTTTGGGTGTTGATAGGAGGAAAATCACATGAAAATAATTAACTTAGGCATTCTGGCTCACGTTGACGCAGGAAAGACAACATTAACGGAGAGTTTATTGTATACCAGTGGTGCAATTGCAGAACCAGGGAGCGTAGATAAAGGCACAACAAGGACAGATACAATGAATTTGGAGCGTCAAAGGGGAATCACTATCCAGACAGCAGTGACATCTTTTCAGTGGGAGGATGTAAAAGTCAACATTATAGATACGCCAGGCCATATGGATTTTTTGGCGGAAGTATACCGTTCTTTATCCGTATTAGACGGAGCAGTATTATTAGTTTCTGCAAAGGATGGCATACAGGCACAGACCCGTATACTGTTTCATGCACTACAGACAATGAAGATTCCGACAATTTTTTTCATCAATAAAATTGACCAAGAGGGGATTGATTTGCCAATGGTATATCAAGAAATGAAAGCAAAGCTTTCTTCGGAAATTATAGTGAAGCAAAAGGTTGGGCAGCATCCCCATATAAATGTAACGGACAATGACGATATGGAACAGTGGGATGCGGTAATTATGGGAAACGATGAACTATTAGAGAAATATATGTCAGGGAAACCGTTTAAAATGTCAGAACTGGAACAGGAAGAAAACAGGAGATTCCAAAACGGAACGTTATTTCCCGTTTATCACGGAAGTGCTAAAAACAATCTGGGGATTCGGCAGCTTATAGAAGTGATTGCCAGTAAGTTTTATTCATCAACGCCTGAAGGTCAATCTGAACTATGCGGGCAGGTTTTTAAGATTGAATATTCAGAGAAAAGGCGGCGTTTTGTTTATGTGCGTATATATAGCGGAACATTGCATTTGAGGGATGTTATTAAAATATCTGAAAAAGAGAAAATAAAAATCACAGAGATGTGTGTTCCGACAAACGGTGAATTATATTCATCCGATACAGCCTGCTCTGGTGATATTGTAATTTTACCAAATGATGTTTTGCAGCTAAACAGTATTTTGGGGAACGAAATGCTGTTGCCGCAGAGAAAATTTATTGAAAATCCTCTCCCTATGCTCCAAACAACGATTGCAGTAAAGAAATCTGAACAGCGGGAAATATTGCTTGGGGCACTTACAGAAATTTCAGATGGCGACCCTCTTTTAAAATATTATGTGGATACTACAACGCATGAGATTATACTTTCTTTTTTGGGGAATGTGCAGATGGAAGTCATTTGTGCCATCCTTGAGGAAAAATATCATGTGGAGGCAGAAATAAAAGAGCCTACTGTTATATATATGGAAAGACCGCTTAGAAAAGCAGAATATACCATCCACATAGAAGTCCCGCCAAATCCTTTCTGGGCTTCTGTCGGGTTGTCCATAGAGCCGCTCCCTATTGGAAGCGGAGTGCAGTATGAAAGCAGAGTTTCACTTGGATATTTAAATCAATCGTTCCAAAATGCGGTTATGGAGGGGGTTCTTTATGGCTGCGAGCAGGGGCTGTATGGATGGAAAGTGACAGACTGTAAAATCTGTTTTGAATATGGATTGTATTATAGTCCTGTAAGTACCCCCGCAGACTTTCGGCTGCTTTCCCCTATCGTATTGGAGCAGGCTTTAAAAAAAGCAGGGACAGAACTATTAGAGCCATATCTCCACTTTGAAATTTATGCACCGCAGGAATATCTCTCACGGGCGTATCATGATGCTCCAAGGTATTGTGCAGATATTGTAAGTACTCAGATAAAGAATGACGAGGTCATTCTGAAAGGAGAAATCCCTGCTAGATGTATTCAAGAATACAGGAACGATTTAACTTATTTCACAAATGGGCAGGGAGTCTGCTTGACAGAGTTAAAAGGATACCAGCCAGCTATTGGTAAATTTATTTGCCAACCCCGCCGCCCGAATAGCCGTATAGATAAGGTTCGGCATATGTTCCACAAGTTAGCTTAACAGCTTGCAAAAGTCATATAAAATGAGATTTGAAAGGATTAGAGACTAATTATGATGAAATGCGAATGGATATTGTGTCCTGTTTGTGGGAGCAAAACCCGTAATAAAATTAGGAAGGACACTGTTTTGGAGAATTATCCCCTTTATTGTCCAAAATGCAGACAAGAAAGATTGATTAAAGTTGACAACTTGAAGATAACTGTCATCAAAGAGCCAGACGCTTAAGACGCAGAGCCGATGAAATTGTGGAACAATTCACGAATCATCGGCTCTTTTTGTTTCGTATTTGAAAGAACAAACTCACCAAATAAAAAAAACGATATTCGGGTGGGTTATTTTGTTATACCCTAAATTACCCTCTGAATTTGTTTTTAAATTTGGAGGGATTTTTTTATGTCCTTTTTTCGGGCAGTTATCTATCTGCTCATACGAAGCAAAATTTATCAATACATAGCATATCAGAGAACGGCAGGAAACCAGTTAAAAAAATTTCTGCCAGTGCAACGGTACTTCTCACCTTGAAAGTAGAAGTACAATCTCCATACAATAGAATTACTATTTCCTATAACCGTAAAGGTCACAGAGCCTTTGCGGTTTTTCTTTTGTCGATTTTTGTTGGAAAGTGCCGTAGGGCTGTTTCTGATATGCGGTGTCGTTCTCCGCCTCTCCATCTGGATTTTTTACATTTCAAAAATTCAGATGGGAGGTATTTATGGTGAAATATGCACCAAGAAAGGTATATATCAGAGAAAGTGGCGGCTATGTGGAATTATCCTACACGGAGTTCTGCCGTTGCAGGGAATCCGACCAGACCTATATGGACAAGCTGTTTATCCCCATTCAAGGCTGTCTGCTTGAAGTCGTGAGGGAGCAATACACAGACTTCTACCGTGACAAGGAACGGTGGCGTTATCTGCAAAAATTAGATACAAAGAATAGACTGCTATCTCTCGACGGATTTACGGACAGCGAGGGGAATCCTCTGGACTTTATCACTGATGAAGCGGTGGACATTGCAGAAACCGTTGTCAATGCGGTCATGGTGGACAGGCTGAAAGCCGCCCTGCCTTTGCTGTCGGATAGTGAACAGGAGCTGATACAGGCAATCTTTTTTGACGGACTTTCCGAGCGTGAAGTCGGGGCGAGGTTGGGCATAACCCAGAGCGTTGTAAACAAACGCAAAGCCAGAATCCTAATAAAACTAAGAAAGATAATAGAAAATTAAAATTTAAGGCGTTCAGCCCCCTTGTTTTTTCCTTTGGGAAGATGAGGGGGCTTTTCTCTGCCCTCTCAATCAATTCTGATTGGAGGAAGTAAGAATGGCATACAACCACGGACGGGAGGACAGGAAATGGCGTATCTGGAAAGAAGCGGAGGAAAAGCTGCTGCGTGAGTGCGGCGTTGATGAAGCGACCATTGAGCAGATACGCATGGCGGACAGGGCAGACTTCAATTCCAACAGGCGGTTTTACCGATGGACGAATGACGTTGCGGAATATCTTGAGGACATGGCAGGCAGGGAGCGGCAGGCGGAAGTGGGTACGGTTGCGGAGTTACTGGAAGAGATTGAGAGCGAAAATCTCTATCAAGTATTAGTCACGGTGGACGGGCGTACCTTGAAAATCGTCCTGCTGAAAATGCAGGGGTATTCCACAAAGGAGATTGCCCCGCTTGTGCATTTGACGACTGGTGCCATCTATGCGAGGTTAGACCATCTGCGGAAGAAGCTGCGGAAAATTTTATAGCTTCTAAAACAGCCTGCCATCCTGCGGGCTACTGGGTGAGGGATGGAAATCCCCTCACTCATTTTTTGCAGGAGGACAACAGGATGGCATACAGGGTTAAGGCATACACGCTTCGGGAGGAATCCACGGAAAGCGGCACAAGGTATTTTATCAGCTTTAAGGACGGGCAGGGCAAATCCCACGAGTTGGAAGTGTCGGAACAGTTCTTTATGGAGTTTCGGCAGATGGAGCGCAGGAACAGGAATCTTTTCTAATGGGACGAGCGGCACAGGGAGTTTAACGAGGTATGGGACGAAACCCTTTACAGACGGGCGTTGCGTGTGCCTAAGAGCCTTGATGAACGCATGGTTGAGGAAGAACGGAATGAAACGCTCTATAAGGCGGTTGGGAGCCTTCCAGAGATACAAAGGCGGCGTTTCCTGCTCTACTACGAGTATGAGTTCAATTTTTACCAAATCGCCGCTATGGAGCATTGCACCGCTTCTGCAATACAGAAATCCGTTGCTGTTGCAAAGAAGAAAGTAAAAGCGGAAATGAGGAAATATCTCCAACCATGACCGACACCGCCCGAAAAAGAAATCTGTTTTTTATTTGTGTGGGATTGGCGGTATTACATACTCTCACTTTTTTCGTGGGAGTAAATCTATTTTTAAGGAGGTCAACGCCTATGTGCAACAAAAACAAGATAACTGCCCGAAAGGAGGAAACCCATGCAGAAGTTACAGACAGTCAACGCCGAAACGCTCCTTTATGAGCCGCTTGAGAAGCCGTCCTTTGTGGTGGACAGCCTTATCCCCACAGGCTTGTCGCTGTTCTGCGGCTCACAGAAGATAGGCAAGAGCTGGCTCATGCTGAAGCTGTGCTTATGCGTGTCGCAGGGAATCCCCTTATGGGACATGACGACAATGGAGGGCGATGTGCTTTACCTCTGCCTTGAGGACACGTTCTGCCGCATACAGGACAGGCTGTTCCGTTTGACGGACGAAGCGAGCGGGCGGCTTCATTTTGCCGTGGCAAGCTGCAAGCTGTCAGACGGTCTTATCGTGCAGCTTGAGGATTATCTGAAAGACTATCCAGACAGCAGGCTCATTGTCATTGATACCTTGCAGAAAGTCCGTACAGCTTCAAAAGACAACGCCTATGCAAGCGACTATGGGGACATCTCCCTAATCAAAGATTTTGCCGACAGGCACTCTCTGGCGGTCATTGTCGTACACCACATCCGAAAGCAGAATGACAGCGATGTGTTCAACAAGGTGTCTGGGACGACAGGCTTAACGGGGAGTGCGGACGCTACCTTTGTTCTGGAAAAGGAGAAACGGGCATCTGACACCGCCAAGCTGTATGTAACGGGCAGGGACACGCCCTATCAGGAATACACGCTCCGTTTCCGTGATTGCAGTTGGGAACTTGTGGAGAGGAAAACGCAGGAGCAGCTTGCGAAAGAAACGATACCAGATGTCCTTTTTCGGTTGGTGGATTTTATGAGGGATAAGGAAGAATGGGCAGGCACGGCAACGGAGCTGTTAGCCGCTATGGGGGAAACGGAAACCATACCCACGGTGATTACGAAATGGCTGAATGAATATCACACCACATTTTTAAGCGAGAACCGTATCTGCTACCAGTACAGCCGCAGGAAAGACGGCAGGCAGATTGCCCTTGCAAGGAGGGCGGGTGACAGCGGTGACGGCGGTGACAGCGATATTGGGATACCCCCTGTTACTGTCATTGACGCTTAAAGCCATGTAAAGTTGGCGGCTCTGCCCTGCGGGTGACAGCGGTGACGGCAGTGACAGTGATTTTAGGATACCCTGCCGCTGTCATCCCTACGGGAGAACACCCCGCAAACGCAAAATGCAGGCGTGGGATTCACCCGCCCTTTTCGGGCGTGTAAAATCACCCCTGCGGTCAGAAAAATCTCTCCGATTTTTCCGACTGCGTTTACAGGGTGTAACACACTACACTTTGCCCTGCAAAGAGCCGTGTGCCAGACGTTCCCTCTGGACTCCCTTATGGCAGGTCTTACGCCCTGCTATCCTACGCCTTGCGGCTTCGGATAAAAGAACGGCGGCATGACGGTTACAGCTCTTGCGAGGGAGTATCCCAAAAACACCGTCACCATCGTCATGACCGTCATGCAGGGGATAAGGGTGACAGTTACGGCAATCGGCAGGGGGCATCCCAAAACTGCCGTCACCACCGTCACCGCTGTCACCCAAAGGGCAGTTACCCGCCGAAGAAAGGAAGATGATGGATTATGCCCTATGCAATCCTGCGTTTCCAGAAACGCAAAGCGGGCGGCGTTGCGGCTTGCGAACGCCACAACGAGCGGAAGAAAGAAGCCTACAAAAGCAACCCAGATATCGACATGGAACGCTCTAAAAATAACTATCATCTTGTCGCACCGCCAAAGTACACCTATAAGAAAGAGATTAACCGAAAGGTAGCCGAAGCAGGGTGCAGGACAAGGAAAGACAGCGTGATGATGGTGGAAACGCTCATCACGGCTTCACCAGAATTTATGAACCAGTTACCGCCCGAAGAACAGAAAGCGTATTTTACGATGGCTCTGGATTTCATTTCGGAGCGTGTCGGGGAGCAGAATATCCTCTCCGCAGTCGTCCACATGGACGAGAGAACGCCCCATATGCACCTCTGCTTTGTGCCGATTACACCAGACAATAAGCTGTCCGCCAAAACAATTTTAGGCAATCAAAAGAGCCTGTCGGAGTGGCAGACCGCCTACCATGAGCGGATGTCCTCACGTTGGAATCAGCTTGAGAGAGGTCAATCTTCGATGGAAACCAAGCGGAAACACGTCCCCACATGGCTCTATAAGTTGGGCGGCAGGCTTGATAAGCAGTATGGGGAAATCGTGTCTGCCCTGTCCGACATCAACGCCTTTAACGCAGGGAAAAAGCGTGACAAGGCTCTGGAACTGGTTGCCGCATGGCTGCCCGAAGTGGAGAAATTCTCTAAGGAAATCGGCAGACAGCAGGCGTATATCGACAGCTTAAAGGAGCAAATCGGGCAGGAAGCCGACTATGCAGGGCGTATGCGTGATGAAAAGTACGAGCAGGAATTAAAGGTGCAGAAAGCCAACCAGAGGATATTTGAATTGCA
The DNA here is from genome assembly GCF_044427305.1 of Streptococcus sp. 2021WUSS109. NCBI lineage: Bacteria > Bacillati > Bacillota > Bacilli > Lactobacillales > Streptococcaceae > Streptococcus > Streptococcus sp. 2021WUSS109. The sequence continues at coordinate 27,937 of NZ_JAOTGF010000020.1, read as the reverse complement.
GAGAACCAACGAGCAGATGGGGCGGCTGCTCTCAAAGATACCGCCAGAAGTGTTGGAAGAATTACAGAGAACAGGCAGAAACAAATCAAGAGAAAGGTAAAAAGTGAATGAAGAAACAGGATTTTAAGGTGTTAAAGACCAAAGATTTATACCCGTTTCCCGACAATCCGTTTCATGTTGTGGAGGATGAAACGCTGTCAGAGTTAGCGGAAAGCATCAAGGAATTTGGCATTGTCACGCCGATAATCACACGCCCGAAAGAGGACGGGAACGGTTATGAAGTGATTGCGGGGCAGCGGCGTGTCCGTGCGTCCGAACTTGCAGGTATAAATACCGTGCCTGCATTTGTCCTGCCCTTAGACCGTGACCGAGCCATCATCACCCTTGTAGACAGTAATTTACAGCGTGAAAATATCCTGCCATCGGAGCGGGCGTTTGCCTACAGGATGAAATCCGAAGCCATGAAGCGGCAGGGTTTCCGCACAGACTTAACCTCGTCACAAGTTGTGACGAAGTTGCGGACGGACGACAAAGTGGCACAGGGCTTCGGCGTGGGCAGGATGACCGTCCAGCGTTTTATCCGCCTGACGGAACTGATACCGCCGATTTTGCAGATGGTGGACGAGGGGAAAATCGCCCTCACACCTGCGGTGGAACTGTCCTTTTTGAAGAAAGACGAGCAGGAAAATCTCTTTGCCACGATGGAGAGCGAAGAAGCAACGCCCTCACTCTCACAGGCACAGCGGATGAAAAGCATGAGCCAGAGCGGGCAGCTTGACATGGATATGATATTTTCCATTATGACGGAGGAAAAGGGAAACCAGAAAGAAACCTTGAAAATCAACACAAGCAAACTGAAAAAATACTTTCCGAAGGACACAACGCCGAAGCAGATGGAGGAAACCATCATCCGACTTCTGGAACGTGAGTTGCAGAGAAAACGGAGCAGGGACAGCCGCTAACCTTCTTTTTTCGGGAAGTAAATGCAGGAATTTGGAACAGAAGAAAGACAGAATTTTAAGGAGAATGAGGTAAGGAATGAAAGAAATCCAGTATGAGATTGTAAAGGAAATCGCCGTATTGTCTGCGAGTGACAGCGGCTACACAAAGGAAATCAATCTTATTTCATGGAACGGGAGAGAGCCGAAATATGACATCCGCAGCTTTTCCCCGAACCGTGAGAAGTGCGGAAAGGGTATCACGTTGAACGCTGATGAAGCAGCGGCACTCCTTGAAGCATTACAGAAAGAAGTAAACAGCGGGGATTGATGGTATCTGATTGACAGGGCGGGGCGTTTCCAGACGTTCTCCTGCCCTGTCTGGAAAGGAAGATTTAAGTATGGGCGAGGATAGGAAAACAACTGGAAGAAGAAAGCGTATTGTGCCAAAAGGGCAAGTACAAATGATTATCAGTCGAGAATATATCGGCACACAGACCGTTGCAGAAGCGTTTGTCCCGATTATCTCCGAGGATATTCGGAAGAAGATTGCCGAGGGCGACACCTTCGACAATGAGGGGCTGTCCGCTTAGAATGTACGCAATGGAACATGAAAACGTTAGGACAGATATGGAGGTTTTACAGTATGGCAGGAATAAGAACGGAGAACAAGATTTATGAAGTCGGCATTTACTGCCGCTTATCAAAGGACGATGGCACGGATAACGAGAGTGCGAGCATTGCGACACAAAAATCCATCCTCACGGATTATGTGAAAAGGCAGGGATGGCATTTAGCAAAAACGTATGTTGACGATGGCTACTCTGGAACAAATTTCCAAAGACCAAGTTTCCAGAATATGATTAAGGACATTGAAAACGGGCTGATAAACTGCGTGATTACAAAAGATTTATCCCGTCTGGGGAGGAACTATCTTGATTGTGGGTTATATCTGGAAGTCTTTTTCCCAGAGCATAACGTGAGGTATATAGCGGTCAATGACGGCGTGGACACCTTAAACAAATCCGCTATGGACATCACGCCTTTCCGCAACATCCTAAACGAAATGTATTCTGCCGATGTGTCAGTCAAGATAAAATCGGCGTACCGTGCGAGGTTTCAGCAGGGGAAATTCATGGGAACAACAGCCCCTTATGGCTATGTCAAAGACCCTGCCGACCACAACCATCTGCTGATAGATGACAAAGTTGCCCATGTGGTAAGGGAGATATTCGACCTTGCGTTAGCGGGCAACGGCATCGCCAAAATCCGCAAGCACATCAACAAACAGCATATCCTACGCCCTGCCGCTTATGCGGTGGAGCAAGGGGCAACAGGCTATGAGCGGTACTTTGAGGATAACGAGGAAAACCGTTATATTTGGAGCGAGAACAGCGTGAGGGGCATTTTAAGAAGCCCGATATATGCGGGCAACCTTGCAGGCTACAAGCGGATTGCAGCCAACATGAAAAGCAAGAAACGCCCCTCTAAGCTGCCCGAAGAATGGGAAGTGATACCAGACACCCATGAGGGGATAGTCACGCAGGAGGAATTTGACACCGTACAGCAGCTTATGACGAGCCGCAGGCGGGAGCAGAACGCAGGGGGATTTGAGAATATCTTTTCGGGCGTTATCAAGTGTGCGGACTGCGGCTATGCGATGCGGGCGGCGAGTGCCAACAGGAGGAAACGCCCCGACATCATCGACTGCGTACAATACACCTGCAATAATTATGGCAGATATGGCAATGTTATGTGTACCGCACACAGCATTGAAGCGAGGGACTTATTCAATGCCGTCCTTGCCGACATCAACCGCTTTGCGGATATGGCGGTCAATGATGAAAAGGCGGTCAGAGCCATAGAAAGGCGGCTCACGGAAACAGACCAGAGCAGGGCGAAATCATTAGAGAAAGAAAAGAAGAAGCTGAACAAACGCCTTGCGGAGCTTGACAGGCTGTTTTCCTCTCTCTATGAGGACAAGGTAATGGAGCGTATCACGGAGCGGAATTTTGAGATGATGTCGGGGAAATACCAGAAAGAGCAGCTTGAAATTGAAGCACGGCTGAAAGAGGTAACGGAAACGCTCAATGACAGCTATGAGAAATCGCAGGGCGTGAGGGACTTTCTATCCCTAATCCGCAACTATCAGGGGCTGAAAGAGTTGGACGCAACCATCATAAACGCACTCATAGACAAGATACTTGTTTCGGAACGTGAGAAACTTGCGGACGGGACAGTAAGGCAGGAAATCAAGATTTACTATAAATTCATCGGCTTTGTCGGTGAATTACATATCACACCCACAAAGCGGTGGACGGCGTTAAAGCCTAAAAATTGTACGGTGTGCGGTGTTGAATACGTCCCCAGCTCTGGAATATCAAAGTATTGTCCCGCTTGTGCTAAGAGGATACAGAGGGAGAAATCAAACGAGAGCAAACGCAGGAGTAGGGAGAGGAACCGAAGGGCATGTATTGAACTGTCCGCAAAAAATGACCGACTGACATTGTCCAGCGAAATGGACGACTAATTCGACAAGGAAACATGCACCAGGAGGTAGATATTTATCACTATATTACTAAAGGGAGCTTCGACAATTACCTCTGGCAGACACAGGAGAATAAGCTCAAATACATTACGCAGATAATGACCTCAAAAGACCCTGTGAGATCAGCTGAAGACATTGATGAACAAACCATGACTGCTTCTGACTTTAAGGCTTTAGCTACTGGTAATCCCTACCTTAAGCTCAAAATGGAGTTGGAAAATGAACTGACAGTTTTAGAAAATCAAAAACGCGCCTTTAATCGCTCCAAAGATGAGTATCGCCATACCATTTCCTATAGCGAGAAGCACCTCCCTATTATGGAAAAACGGTTGAGTAAATATGATAAAGATATTTCCCAATCTTTGGCAACAAAGTCGCAAGATTTTGTCATGCGATTTGACAATAAATCAATGGATAATCGTGCTGAAGCTGGGGATTATCTGCGTAAACTCATCACCTATAATCGCTCAGAAACTAAGGAAGTCAGGACTCTGGCCAACTTTAGAGGATTTGATTTGAAAATGACTACACGAGGTCCTAGTGAGCCCTTGCCAGAGACCGTCTCTTTAATGATTGTTGGTGACAACCACTATACTGTTACCTTAGATTTGAAATCAGACGTAGGAACCATTCAACGAATTTGTAATGCCATCGACCATATTATAGATGATCAAGAAAAGACTGAAGAAATGGTTAAGGACTTACGAGATAAGCTACGAGTAGCCAAAGTAGAAGTTGAAAAAGTCTTTCCAAAGGAAGAAGACTATCAGCTTGTAAAGGCTAAGTATGATGTTTTAGCTCCCTTGGTTGAAAAAGAAGCAGAGATTGAAGAGATAGATGCAGCTTTGGCCAAGTTTAGTGAAGATACAACACCCCAAAAGAAGCAACAAATAGCACTTGAGATATAAGAAAAAAGGCTGACAAATAATTTTGAACGCGGTAAAATGAAGTCAAGAAATCACAAAAGGAGAATAGATCATGACCCAAACACTAGAAGAAATGCGTTATAAACTTGAAGATTGGTTGGCACAAGGCTTTACGAGTCCAGAAGATAGGGCAAACTACCAAACCTTAAAGGAACAGTATGAAGATGAAACTCTTGATTATAGCTTTTCAAAGCGTGAAATCACTGGACAGCTGGAACTCATCATCAAAACTCGTGAGAATGATTTTCCAAACTTAGATGAGGTGACGAAGGCAGAATACCTTGATTTGGTTGCCCAACTTGATGAACTTGACCAGGAACAGGCTGACTATTATCGCAAGCAATTAGCCTAGAAAGAGGTGTAAGATGTTGGAGCAAATTCTACAAAGCCTTTCGATTTTCGCAGCAATAGGACTGATGTTGCTCGTCCTTTATCGGATTGTGAAAGTTTCAGCTGCTTTGTTTCTTATCGGACTTATCAGTGGATTAGTCTTTATTGAAATATATGGAATTTACCTATTCTTTACGGAAAGGTATCTCTATACAGAAGATTTAGCCACCAATGGTATTTGGAGTTTTACTGGTTTTTATATTGCCTTTAATAACTTTCTCTTGTTTATAATTACTATAAAAATTTTAAAAATAGAGCAACCTAAATCTTAGGATTATCAGGAATGTGTGAATTGGTATTCCTAGTGATTGGTTTAAGATATTATTTGTTTTTTTCAATACACATAGAAGAAAGTCAATGTGAACTGATATTTCAAGATAAAGTACAGTTCAGAATAGATGAACTTGAGAAGCAAAAAGCAAAATTTAATAAGAGGAATAAAGAGAACTAATTATTTAGTTTGCAGGTTTATTTTCTCGTTTCGTTATTTTTAGGATTTGTACCATAGAGTTTTGCCTTTTTTACTCATGTTTTACATCACTAATCGATTTATAATAATCTTATAGGGAAACATAGTTACAAATATTTAATTATTCAAGGAGGAATTTATAATGAATAATATTAAACCAGAAATCTATGTTCAAACTGCAACTGATCAAGAAATTACATTATTAATTGGTGGTGCTGGTAGTGGGTTTGTTAAGACTCTAACTAAAGACTGTCCAGGCTTTTTATCAAATGTTTGCGTAAATATTGGATTCATCTCTGGATGCAAAAATTGTTAAAATAAAATTTAGTTTGTAACTATGTATGTCCTATCGCCATAATTGATAGGACATTTCCTTTTATTTTACTAGAGGTAACATCTATGACAATTAATATTACAGAGGAAAAAAGTTTTGATATAGTAATTTCAAAGGTAATAGAGGAATTTTCTTTCTCCACTTCAAAATTTAGTGAAGTGTGCTCTTTTTCTGATAGCATTATTAATAGTTTTAAGGAAGAGTTTAGAAAAATACTGCTTCCTGTATTGGTCCAAGAAATAAATTTATTTAGGATAGGGAAAGGAACCAATTCAAAATATAGTGAATACAATGAATTTTGTAAAAATATTCTTAATAACGGTTTGTATTTTCTTGATAAATATCCAGTTTTAAAAAGAAGATTGAATATTTTAAAAGAAAATTATGAAATTAGCATTGAATGTTTTTTGAAAAATTTAACCAAGAATTATAATGAAATTATAGAAAATTTTGATCTAAGGCAAGAAAATATAAGTGTAAAAATATTATCAATGGTGGGAGACAATCACGGTAGTAATAGGAATATCAGCTTTGAACTTCAAAATAAATCATTTTTTTATAAGACTTCAGGATACACTTTGTATCCAATTTTGAATGAATTAAATTGTAGAGTATTCGATTCTAAGTATTTCAAATTTCCTGATACATTCATTGGTAGCAATTTTATGATCCAAGAGAAGATTGACAATTTGTCCTGCCATGATAAAAGTCAAATCCATTCATTTTATAGAAATATGGGAGTACTTTTGGCATTTACGTATGTGTTGAATGGAAATGATATGCACAATGAAAATATTATTGCTTGTAAAGAACATCCCTATGTGATTGATTTTGAAACTTTAATAAATCCTGTGTCACAAATAGAGGGAAGAATTTCACAAAGCATCTTTTCAACTGGCTTACTCCCAATGAAATATAGACGAAATTTTGATGGAATATTTGACTGTAGCAGTATAGGTCAAGTAAATATAGTTGTAAAAAAAGTTTTTGAAGAAATTAACCCGTTTAGTTCGGAATTACGATTGGAATTGACAGAACACCAATTTAATGATATCAAAGAATTCTTACCTTTACTCCATGAATCTCATATTTCTGCTAATAAATTTTTAGGTGATATTGAATCTGGATTCATATTTGGTTATTCAAGATTGAGAAGTTGTTATAATATTATAAAAACAGTGGTCTTAAGGTATAAAAATGCCTTACTATGTAGATTGGTCTTAAGAAATACATCTGTATATTCAGCACTTATTGATCGAATTACTGTGCCAGATTTATTAATGGATGAGCTAAAAACAAGAAATGTTTTAACAAGCTTCTTAAAAGAAATACCAGTAATCAGTAGTCATGAAAAAAAGTACATTATGCTTGAAGTTGAGCAATTAGTTAATGGTGAGGTTCCATTGTTTACATTTGGTAATTTTGGAAATGTTTCAAGAAATGATACAAAATACCTTATGAGTCTTTACGATTCTGTAAATTTTAAGTTAAATTGTATGTCCGATGAAGATTTACAATATCAATTAAATCTCCTTAGAGTTTGTTTGAATATTGATAATTACAATTTTTCTAAATTGAGAAATAATCATCTTGAATTAGATGTTAAAAAATTAGTAAGGGAATCAATATTTAATGTCACACGGCCTTATGCACTGACTCTTCAGAAAGATTCTAGTGGTAATTACATATATGGAGAGTCTAATTTGGGACTATATGAAGGAAAGTTGGGATTGCTATTATCTTATGATGAATTGGAAGAAATATTTGATTTAAAAGTTATTGAACAAGAAATTATAAATTCAAAAGATATAGGCTTAATTAATGGCTATGCTTCATTATTGCTTTATAAAAATTTAAATAACTCTTTAAATAAAGATGATTATTTACTTCATGATATAGACTTTACTGAATTTGATATAATTGATGGTTTGGGTGGATTAATTTTACAAAGCTATTTAATATTTTTGAAAAAACCAGAATTAGTAGATGTAGTTGAATTGAAGAAGTTAGGAGAAGTTTTTCTAGAATTAACAAAAAATCAGGAACAGTTTAAAGTAGGATTTGCTCATGGATTTACCGGTATAAAGGTTATTTATAAAATATGTTCTCTTATTTTACCAGATAATTCAGAGTTTATGAATAGATTTGAGTACTTTGAGAGTCAGGATAATGTTTTATTATATCCAAGCTCGGGATGGTGCAACGGATTGACAGGTTATCTTGTTTCTGAATATATTTTATATAAAATAAGTAACGACTCTAGATATCTTGATAAAGTATTATATAATATTGATTATCTTATGAATAAATTATGTGAGACTGAGGAATATTGTTTGTGCCACGGATTTTTAGGAGGATTGGATTTCTTGCAAGTATTGAATCAGGATAATTTGCTTTCTAACGAGCATAAGAAGAGACTGGAAATATTGGAGAAAACTTTAATTTTTAAATCCAATCACAATAATATTCTAAAAAAAGATATTTCGCTATTTACAGGAATCTCAGGATTTCTCTATTATCTCAAACGAAAAAAAACACTTAGAGGGTCTGTTATTACTCTAGGGTTCTAAGGGAGATGCCAATGAAAAAAATAAGAGAAAAGCTACAATCCCAACAAAATGATTGTGGACCATGCTGTTTAGCAATGATTTTGGACTATTTAGGAAGAGATGTTGAGTTATCAGAACTATATAAATATAAAAATACCGCTGTTGGATGGAGCATGGGAGATATAAAGAACGTTGCAAAACAATTCGGTGTAGACGCTACTGTGTTTAGGATAGTTAATATGAAAGGGATGTCATCAATACTACTTCCAGCAATACTTTACTGGGATTTCTCACATTTTGTAGTGCTAGAAAAGTACAACGAGTTAGAGGTAACTATACTTGACCCTAATTATGGTCGAAAAACTCTTAACAAAGATACATTTATAAAATTCTTTTCAGGATACTGTATGGAGCTAAGACCAAATCAATCCTTTACAAAGCGAAAGTCATCCCTAAGAGATAAAGTATCTAAGATCAGAAACACAAAAATTTGGAATTTGAAATTTGGAAAAGTCTATCCTACTGTTTTGGTGGGTTACAATATATTATTATTAATTATACCTGTTTTAATAAGTAAATTAATAAATGAATTATCAACAAGAGACATTAATATAAATCAAGTAATTATTTTAATAGGTGTTATATGGTTAACAACTGGTTTGAACTATATTTTAGAAAAATTTCGGAATCAAAAAACAATAATTCTTGAAGAAAAATCAACAGTTAATATTTACGAGAAGTTATTTAGTCTAACTGAATCTGAAATATGCAGATACCATAGTGGCGACATCATGTCACGAATATCGATTAATCCTCAAATTTGTAGATTTTTGGCAGTTGAAGTACCTAATATGATTATCTCAATAATGCTTATTTTCTTTGCAAGTTTATATTTAATATTAAACACTGGAATCTATGCTTGTATGTTAATTTTGCTACTTTTACTAATTGCTATCATTAACTGTATATTCATCACTATTTTAATGAAATTATCCAAAAATGAAAGTTATAAACGGTCTATACTTCGAAGTGTTGCTAATGATGGTATTCTATCTTATAATTTTTTAATAGGATCAGGAATTACCTATCGTTATCTAAAAAAAATCAAAAGTAGTTTATCAGATTATGTACAGTCGCAGATTGATAGAGGAATTGTAGAAGCTAAATCAATAACATTCCAGCAAGCCACTTCGACATTCTTTTCTCTTCTAATTTCTATTATGAGCCTAGTTATAGTGTTATTGAATCCTGAAAGAAGTGGGGAAATTGCCTTAATCAGTTCTATGGCTATGATATTGTATTCTCCCACGATGGGAATTGTAAGTAGCCTAATTAACATGGCTAATCTGTATCCAAATATTGAAAGACTTGTAGACTTGGTAGGAGAAGAACAAATTCCTAAAACCTTTACGAAGATTCAAAACGGCACAGTTAATGTTGATGGGTTATCATATAGATACGACGACGCATCAACATATCTTTTCAAAAATCTTTCTTTCTCTCTTAAGGAAGGAGATACACTTTTTATAACTGGAAAATCAGGTACCGGCAAAACCTCCTTAGTAAAAATTTTACTAGGTTTACAAAGTATTAGTGGGGAAGGTAATGAAGGAAATATAATTATTGGAGGAGTTAACTTACTAGACCAAAACCTAGATTTAAGAAGAGATATTTGCTATATATCACATCCGTCAATTCTTTTTAAAGGCACTCTGAAATCAAATTTGAAATTATTCTGTCCAAACTATACTATTGAAGAACTGATGTTAGCAATTGATAAAGCAAATCTTTCAGATATATTTCCTCATGCTTTAAATATTGAAAATTTATTTATATTGGAAAATGGTACTAATTTTTCAACTGGTCAACGTCAAAGAATAGGAATGCTAAGATTATTTTTGCAAGAATATAAGGTTATTATTTTAGATGAGCCAACAAGTAATATGGATTCTGAAAACGCAAAAGCTATCATGGCAGCTATTAATGCTCTTGAATCAACCAAAATTATTATTACACATGATAATGAATTAATTCAACCTGGATCAAAACAATTAGAATTAGGAGTGGGAGAAAATGGATATACATTTAAATCATATAAGTAAGAAATATGGTAATCGAATTATTTTAAATGATGTCACTATTAGGATTCCTTCAGGGAAAATTTATGGGTTTATTGGTGCTAATGGAGCTGGTAAAACTACAACGATGAAAATCCTTACTGGATTATTACCTGCTACAAAAGGTAACATATACTTTGACGGTGTAAGTCTTAACGACTTAAAAAATCAGGAGTCAATAATAGGAGCTTTTATTAGTACACCAAGTTACTATAAAAACTTAACAGCTTATGAAAACTTAGCTATTATACAAGAAGTTCTCAAAAAACCGCAAGAAGAAATTGATCGAGTTTTGAATCTGGTGGGCCTAAGTGAGGTTCGCAATAAAGTTGTGTCTTCGTTCTCATTTGGTATGAAACAACGTCTTGGTTTAGCATTTGCTTTTTTAAATAATCCAGATATATTGGTATTAGATGAACCTACGAATGGATTAGATCCGAAAGGAATTGTTGAAATCAGAGAACTCTTATACAGACTAGCTAAAGAAGAAGGAAAAACGATTTTTATATCAAGTCACCATATTAGTGAAATAGAAACGATTGCAGATATGGTCGGTATAATACATGATGGTGAGCTTATTTTTGAGGGAACACTCTCTGAACTTTATAATAAAAGGGACAGCTCTTATCTTTTTGAAGTCGCAAATCCAGATGTTTTTGAACATATTTTGAGTGTTCGAGATATCTCTTTTATTCGAAAAGAATCGCATTTTGAAATAAATTCTTACAAAAAAGATATACCAAATTTAATAAAATTAATTGTACAAGAAGGAATCGATATTTTGGAGGTTTCACCAAATAAAAACCTAGAAAGAATCTTCTTAGACTTAACGAAAGGAGATAAAGTGTATGGTCACATTGATAAAAAATGAAATAAAGAGGTTTGTAGGAACCCCAACAGCCTTGTTATTGCTTGGCATTACTTTTTGTTTGCAAATGCTAGGAACGGTTTTTATCATTAAATCATTAGATGTGCAAGTTGGGGACATAGCACAAACACCTTTTCAGAAGTCTATGATAATTTTTTTAGGTTTTTCTGGATTGGTGAGTTTAGTGGTAAATGGTATTACTAACTTTTTTGTGACTTCAAGCGAGCACAATAACCATACTTGGGAATTGTTGCTTTTGGGGATAGGGAAGAAAAATAAAATTCTCTTTTCAAAATATTTTACAGTCATTCTATCTTTTATTTTTTATCAATTACTGTCAACTATTTTCTTTGTTATAGTTACACAGACCTATTTATCGTTAACGATTGATTGGTCTACGGTATTCTTAGTGTTATCATCAGCAATATTTTTCAGCTTACTCACGATCACACTTCAGTTTTGTACTCACCTACTAGAAAAAAATAGTTTATCTGCTCTAAGCAGTGTTATTATTCTTATTCTGTTGCAAACACTTTTCGCCTCTAATACTATATTTATTTATGTATTCCCGATAAATGGTATTTCTTATCTGATAACTTCTAGTATTCTCAATCCAATTACAATTTTAGTAATCACTTTAGAGAATATTATATGGAGTGGTGCTGTTCTTTTAGTAGTTTCTAAAAAGTTTCATCTTTAGGAGGGAATTATGTGGAAATTAGAATTATTAAAGTATAAGAGAACCTATTTAGCTCCCGTATTCATAGGGATAGGTATATTTTTAGTCATTTTTCAAAGCTACGCTGGATATACGATTAAAGAAATTCCAGCGAAGGTTTTATTTGTGACAGGTCTAGATTTATATAGTAATTTTTTACTACCAGTGATGATTCCTGTATTTCTTATCATTTCATTGCACCGTGAAGTTGAGAATACTGCTTTTCAAAACTTAACAATAAAAGGAATATCTAGTCAACAGATAAAGTGGTCTATAGTGAAATTTTATTGGATAGTAATGCCAATTTTATTTCTTTGTCACTTTTTGATTCCACTGATTTTTATTTCCTTGAGAGGAGAAAGTGCCCTTAATGTGATTATTGATAATAGCTTATTTTTACTGTTATCAATTTTAAGTATTATTGCACTCATCAATATTAGTCTACTGATACATCAGTCAAGCGGGAATTATGTATTACCTATTTTAACAGCTATTGTAGGAGTCGTTGTTGGACGTTTCCCTCTGGGAGAAATCACATGGATTGTTAACCCTTACTCCTATTTAAGTTATTTAGCAAATTTTAAATCATTTACTGTAACCCACTATTTAGCGTTTTTTCTAGTCTTTTCTTTGTCTTTTATTGGTATAATATTATGTAAGAAAAAAATAGATTTGAGTAAGACATGAGAAGAAATTTGTTAAGTACAGCGTATTATGCTTTGTTTATTACAGGACTAATCTATTTGTCCGCTAAATGCTTTCTAAATAACATCGAAAATATCTTGTTTTTGCTTGCTTTAAATGTATTATTGTTATTGGATTTTATTTTGCACAGAGCAATATCTACTAGGTCTAAGATTAGCAAATTTATTATTTGGTTAATCAGACTTTGTCAGTGTCACTCAATTTTGTTTGTCATAGGAGATTCCGCATTTCCTCCATGGATACAGTATATGATTGGCATTATAATCTATTCTTCGTTAATATCTATATCGCTCAGCTTGTTTTTTCAAAAGTTACAGACTTCTTTTTATCTATTTGTGATGATAGTAGGACTTCTATCGAGTGTAAGCTTACTTTTTCCAAGATTGACTAGTATTGCCTTTTCACTTTATTTGGTAGTTACGTTCGCGATGGCTCTCTTAATTGTTCTTCTAAGGAACAAGCAAACGTTTTATAGAAATGATTCCAATAGATTTTATTGGCTAATGTTATTAATCTTTTACCTCATGATTTGTTTCAGTTCTATTGGTTTCATTTTTTTTAATTCATCAGCTTTATTTTCTGGGTTCTGGTTATTTTATTTTTTAGCTCTAATTACAGGATTAATACTCATCTTGTTTTATCATAATGATGCAGTATTTAAACAAAAAGAACAATTATTAACACTTATTTTTCTGATTTTATTATATATTGTTCTGTTTATTCTAATTTTAAAGAGAACGAGTCTAGTTGTTCTTGAAACGGTAACAATTATTTTATATTTTCAGTACTTTTTCCAGTTAGTTGGAGAAAGTTATAGACTAATAACTGGAAGTAGGCAATCTGAACATGTAGGGATCAATTCAATTTTGAAAGAAGAAGCTTTAAAACAAGAGTTTGCGAATTTCCTGCATGATAATATTCTTCAAGATATCAATGCTTTAATTCAACTATCTCGTTTAGATAATCCAAGTGTATCAGTTAAAATTATTGAAGAAAGACTAGAGTATCTCAATACTTTTGTTCGTGAGCGAATGAATCAGTATAGTCCTCAATTACTAAAAGGCTTATCTTTGTATGATAACTATCGTATGATGCTAAAAGCATTTGAAAAACGTTACCCTAAAATGAATATTTCTCTGAACTTTTATTCAGCAAAAAACATAGCTATCTATCCTCCTTATGATTTTTTAATATATAGATGGTTAAGAGAGCTCGTTAATAACGCTTATAAGTATTCCAATGCTCAAACGGTTACTGTAAAATTGGCTAGAGATGGGCGAGAACTCTCTTTATCAGTTATGGATAATGGCTATTATCAAAAGTTAAAACCATTTAAACATGGACACGGATTATTAGTCTTGGAAGAACAAGTAAAGTCAGTAGGGGGGACTATTACTTTTGAGCAAGCGGACTCTAACGGATTAAGAGTCGATATCAAATTGATGATGGAGGGAGAGAAGGCAATTGAAAATTTTATTAATAGATGATCATATCCTGTTTGCAGAGAGTTTAGCCTTAACTATACATCAGTATCATCCGGATATCCACATTGATATATTGAATGATGAAGATGAATTTAAAAGCATTTTTTCAAAAGTAATTGAGTACCAAGTGATACTATTAGACATTAACTTAGACAATAAATTTAGTACGGATGGCTTTGGAATAGCTCAAGATATTTTAGAGGAATATCCTGATTCCAAGATAGCATTATTGACGGGATTTGATTTACCTGTATATGAATATCAAGCTCAGAAGATAGGAGTAAAGGCATTTGTTCCTAAAAATATAAGTTCCAAAAGATTAATTCAGATTCTTAAAGATATTTCCTATGGGAAAAATTATTTTCCAAATCAGAATTATTTTATAGATGAATTGACAGAACGCGAAAAAGAAATACTTATACATTTAGGAAATGGCGAAAAACGAAAAGACATTGCTAAATCCCTTTACATTTCTGATAGAACGCTAACGAATCATATTCAAAATATATTGGAAAAACTCGAAGTTGATTCAACGTTAAAAGCTGTTATAAAAGCTCAGAAGTTAGGATATATTAAGTAATTACCCTTTTTACTCATGATTTTGTATTGTAACTTAGATATACTGGTGTAAAGGAGGTTCAAATTCATGAAAAAAGTAATACCGTATGCGTTATTAACTCTATCAATGTTTTTTCTATTCAATGCCATCCGAATATATCTTGAGAGTAGGTCTCTGTATGTTGTCGATGTTTTGTTATTCATAGTCTTTCTAGTATGTAGTTTAAAATTTAGAAAGCTATAATGTAGAATAAATACAAAGATATACTATCTTCCAGATTGAAGAAAAAGTCCATTTTGGACAATTTTCTTCAATCTTTTTTCTTAATGTTGAAAATTAAAAACTCTTAGAAACACCGAAATATCAACATTTCTAAGAGTTTAATGATTTGTTATCTTTCGCAAACTTTTTCTATTTTTTCTATTTTTAGGAGTTTGTCTACGTTCTGAAAGATATACTATCTTCTACATTTGATAAGTTATAAATTATTCAGATGGTCATAATTTGGTTGTTAAAAAGACCCATTGCCAGCTGTAGCAGGAGACATATAATCTATAGGAGAGAGGAGCAGATTGATTCTATCTTTTTGATGTTAAGTTAGTTTAGAATTTTGTTTCTGAAGTTTGTAACTTGTCGAAAACTGAGTGACTGACGTTTGATATCCTTGATGAGCTTATCGATTGCGTTAAATTAGTGTTAGAATAGGGAAATTCAGTCAGATAGCAGTTCTAACTGCTGTTGTACGACAGAGGTTGAGAAAGGGAGTCTTTAGGTAGTGGAAGTGTCGGTGAGTTTTTCGGTGTAGTATTGAGTAATCTTTATGTAGATGGGTTGTGAGATTTGGTGTTTTTCGTGATGAGAGACACTTCAGTGACTGTCATCTGTTTACAGGATTTACACTGAAGAAGACATCTTTGGGTTTTAACATAGTTGGCATCTCTTTGATATTCAGAATAGATACTGTAGATTTATGTTGGAAATAACATCTGACTAAGGCAGTTTGGAGCTGGGTAATCAAGTTCATGCTGAATAGTGATATGCGTGTTGACTTGAAAAAGTAGTCTCGATTTGATGTTCTTATTTTCTAATTCGAAGAGTACTGTTGTATTCTAAAATTGTTCCATAAGCACTTCCTAATGATGGTTAGGGAGGTCTTGTGGAA
Organism: Streptococcus sp. 2021WUSS109; assembly: GCF_044427305.1. Lineage (NCBI taxonomy): Bacteria > Bacillati > Bacillota > Bacilli > Lactobacillales > Streptococcaceae > Streptococcus > Streptococcus sp. 2021WUSS109. The sequence continues at coordinate 12,170 of NZ_JAOTGF010000020.1, read as the reverse complement.
CTTTTTTGTATACTCAAAAAACTATAGCCTCTGTATAGATTGTTACTACAGAAATTATATGATAAGTCTTTTATTGTAGTATATCTAAAAAATATTTAGCTTAAATTATTCTACAAAGTAGTTAATCCGGTAAATAAAGTTATTTGGCTCAGTTTTAAAGTAATTGGAGTGAAAATTTTTAATTTTCTTAAAGAGTCATTATAGCTATATTTTCTTGAAAAGATGTTTGAGCACCAATTTTTGAAAATTAGTTCAGTAGAATTTGGAATAGAGCTGACTACTTCAAAACGCAACGAACTATAATTCAACATCTTTATCTATTGAATAGGTTCTAGTTTGCTATTTTTGATTTTTACAGAGTATAATTTGTAGTTATTCATATTTTTTGTGTGATAAATTTTCCAAGTCATTCTTGTTATGATGTGGTTATCACTAATAAAGGAGTAAGCCATGTTAAACAAAGTGAAAGCTCGATTTCTGATTGGAGTCGGAGGTTTAATCGCAGTCAGTTTTATGGTCATGATTGGCTACACGATTGGCTCACAAACCATTTCAAAGCAAACAGAGAACCAAATACGAGCAGAAGCCAATAAACTTGTTTCAAAGAAAAATCAGGAGGAAAGAGCGACAGTCCTATCAGATGAGCTTGTCAAAGAATTTCTCACTCAATATTATACAAAGGTCCAGCTAGGAGAAAATAACAGTCGTATCAAAACCTACATGACGGATTCGGCATTTTCAGAAGAGGAAGCAAATCAGAATAAAGCGATCAATCAAGTTTATAAAGACTATATGCTTGACTATCGATTTGAATCAGCCAGTATCTATGTCAATACAGAAAGCAATGTTGCACTTGCGGAAGTTTCCTATCAAGTGACTTATGTTTCTGATTTGAGTGAGCAACAACAGCGAACAACTCAGACAGAAACCAAGACAATTATGTTATCCTACTCCAAAGTTTCCGACAAGCTCCTGGTTAATCAGTTGACTATTTGGAATGGGAAACTGGAGGACATGAAAGAAGCCACAAATGGTGCTAATTCCAGCATACCAACGCAACAAGTGAGAACAACTAGCAGGAGACAGTCTTCTGCTTTTTTTGATAGGGAGACAAGATGACACGAATTAAAGTAGTAAAACAAAAGGCCATTTTAGATGTGGCTGAAAGTCTGGGTTATTCCTTCAGACGTTTATCAGGACACATTTATGAACACCCAGACCATGATTCCTTTCGGATTTTTGCCGATACCAATACTTTCAAATGGTTTTCAAGAGATATACAAGGGGATGTAATTGACTTTGTTCAATTAGTGGCAGGTGTTTCTTTCAAAGAGGCTGTGTCTTATCTTGAAACTGGAGATTTTGAACAGACCAAAGTAATAGAAGAGGTTTATCAACCGTTTCAATATTATTTGCGTGAAGAACCCTTTCAGCAAGCACGTATTTACTTAAAAGACATCCGTGGCCTAAGTGATCAGACTATCAAATCCTTTGGCAGACAAGGATTGCTTGCTCAAGCTACTTATCAAGCGGAGTCGGTTTTAGTGTTTAAAAGTTATGACCATAATGGTGTCTTACAGGCAGCGAGCCTTCAAGGTCTCGTCAAAAATGAAGAAAAACACGATCGAGGGTATTTGAAGAAAATCATGAAAGGCTCAAAAGGCTATGTCGGTATTAGTTTCGATATTGGGAATCCTAAGCGACTCATTTTTTGTGAATCAGTTATCGATATGATGAGTTATTATCAGCTTTACCAAAAGCAATTATCCGATGTTCGCCTGATTTCAATGGAAGGTTTAAAACTTTCTGTGATTGCTTATCAGACCTTGCGTCTAGCAGCAGAGGAACAGGGGAAATTGGCATTTCTAGATACAGTAAATCCAAGCAGACTTAGTCATTATCTTCAGGCAATACAAGAGACGACAACCTTCTTCCAAACTCATTCAAATGCATTAACATTGGCTGTTGATAACGATGAGGCAGGAAGAGAATTTTGTCAGAAACTGTCAGATAAAGGACTTCCGCTTTCTCAAGATTTACCACCATTGCAAGGACTTGAAACAAAGTTAGATTGGAATGATATTGTGAAACGACAAAAGGAATTATCTTTAAGAGATCTTATCCAGTCAGCCCAAACAAAAGTCATTAGAGATCATCCTCCACCTAAACGAGAGCACACTTTTGATGTGATAACAAAATCAAGTCCGCTATCATAATCTAGAATGTGACAAGGAGGACACCCTATGAGTGTGATTGAACGTCTGGCTGAAAAAGTAGCTAGACAAGAAGAAAAGGTCTCACGTGAGACGGAGAAATTGGAACACTATCGTGACCAACTACAAACAGCTATGTACAGTACCTTTATCAAACGGCAACAATCTAGTCAGTTGTCATTTCATGAAGCACTAGAGCAAGCCTTTGGTAAAGAAACCACACTACACCCAAATTACAGAAATGAGGATACAGAATGAGTAAAACATGGAATTTTGATCAGCCACTAGATGATGTGAAACCAACATCATCCCATGAAGAACGAGCAAAAATTGCAGCACTTTTCCATAAACAAGATGAAAAACCAATTGAAGAAGTAGACTATGTGGCTGCTTTTGAACAGCAACAAAAGGAGTCAGAATCTAAAGATGTACAGACGCCCGAATCAAAAGTTAAACAAAGCCAGCCGAAGAAAGTAAATATCACAAGCGACTATAAACAACACTTGGCAGACACTATTGCACAAAACAACAAGGATATTTCAGCCTGTCAAAAGCAAATTGAAGAACTTCATCAATTGATTGATGAAAAGAAAATCCAAAATAAAAAGTTGCAGGCTATTTCAGTAGCCATTGATGATTTATAAGTCAGGTAGTCCTATGCGGGCTACCTGACTTATAATTGAAGGAGAAGATAATGAAATTTTTTCAAAAGAAAAAACAGAACCAGGATCAATTTAAACGACTGATTCATCGACTATCAGAGATGTCAGATAGTGAACTAACCAAAGTAGAGCAACTCCTAGATGTGGTCTTTGATTCAAGTTTCAAGTCTAGTGAGAGAGTGGAAATATCTAGGGACATTATAACCGATGAGGAACAAATTCTTGATAAGTCAATCCAAGAAGCGAAAAATAAACTGAATACTGAGCAGTTGGAGAAGCGAATAGAGGAGTTTAAGCAATCGAAGAAACCTAAAAACGGATAATGCACCAAATATGGTGCGTTATCCGTTTTTTATGGTATAATGAAAGCAAATATGAGGAGGTCTTTATCTATGATCGGAGACAATATAAAATCACTACGCCGAACACACGATTTAACACAGCCAGAATTTGCGAAAATGGTTGGGATTTCACGCAATAGCCTGAGTCGCTACGAAAATGGTACCAGCACTGTTTCAACTGAACTCATCGACCGTATTTGTCAGAAATTTAACGTTTCTTATGTCGATATTGTAGGAGAGGACAAGATGTTAACACCTGTCGAAGATTACCATCTGACTTTAAAAGTAGAAGTGATAAAAGAACGTGGAGCAGCCATTTTATCAAAGCTTTATAGATACCAGGATAGTCAAGATATTGTTTTTGATGATGAATCTAATCCTTGGATTTTGATGAGTGATGACTTGGCCGAATTGATCAATACGAAAATTTACCTTGTCGCTACTTTCGATGAAATAGAGCGTTACAATGGCTATTTAGATGGTATAGAGCGGATGTTAGACATGGTGCATCATCGGGTGGTGGCTTAATGAGACTGGAAGAATTTAGTGAGGCTGAGTTTCAGAAGGCCTTGCAGCGAACCATTCGGGCCTTAACCCGAGGAAAGACGATTCCAGATCAACCGAAAGCTATCTTGCTTGGTGGACAAAGCGGAGCAGGTAAGACGACTATTCATCGTATCAAGCAAAAGGAATTTCAAGGTAATATCATTATTATCGATGGTGACAGCTACCGTTCTCAGCATCCCAATTACTTAGCCCTGCAAGAAAAGTATGGCAAGGATAGCGTGGACTATACCAAGGGATTTGCAGGAAAAATGGTAGAACAGTTGGTTGATGAACTCAGTACGCAAGGCTACCATTTGCTGATTGAGGGAACCTTGCGAACTACTCAAGTTCCTCGTCAGACTGCTCAATTATTATCTTCTAAAGGTTACCAAGTTTCCTTAGCAGTGATTGGTACCAAACCAGAGCTTTCTTATCTCAGCACCTTGATTCGTTACGAAGAGCTTTATGCCATCGATCCGACTCAGGCTAGAGCAACACCAAAAGAACACCACGATGGGATTGTTGAGAACTTGGTTGATAACTTGAGGGAGTTAGAAAGTGAAAATCTCTTTGACCAGATTCAAATTTATCAAAGAGATAGAACTTGTATCTATGATTCTGAAACTGCTGAAGGTTCCGCAGCAGAAGTGCTACAAGAATGCCTATTTGGAAAATGGAGCAAGGTAGAGGAGGAGATGGTGAAGGAGAGTGAACTCCTACTTAAGGAATTACTTGAGAAAAATAAATAATTGATTTTAAAGATAATATTTTTTTGGGGGTTAGAATTGCGAGGATTTAATAATAAGATAAAATCTGTTTATCGAGAATTAAAACAAAAAGAATATATCCAAGTGATTAAGAATAAGCTTGTTGTAACTGAAAAAGGAAAATTATTGTGCCAGGCAGTTGAAAGTCAGCACCTTTTAACGAGTGCTGAAATGACGGCTAAATGGGAAACGTATTTAAAAAAAATCGGTAAAAGAGAAGGCAATCAAGAAAACTTTATTAATAATATCAAGAAGTTTATCGTTCATTTACTGGAAGCTGTACCTAACGATATAGAAAAACTAAATTTTTCTGATTACCAGGTACAGAAAGAAAAAGAAGCTGAAAAAAGTATTGTAGGAAAATGTCCTAAGTGTGGTAACAATATTGTATTAAAAAAATCGTTTTATGGTTGTTCAAATTATCCTGAATGTAAGTTTACTTTAGCTGAACATTTTAGAAAGAAAAAACTAACCAAAACAAATGTAAAAGAATTACTAGAGGGAAAAGAAACCCTGGTAAAAGGAATCAAAACGAAAGATAAAAAGTCCTACAATGCCGTTGTAAAAATTGGAGAAAAGGGATATATTGATTTTATATCTTTCTCAAAATAAACATAAAAGCCCTTTAAATAGGGCTTTTATATATTAATCACAAATCACTTATCACAAATCACAAGTGATTTGTGATAAAATAAGAATAAGAAGAAATAGAAAGAAGTGAGAGATCGTGGGAAATTTAGGCGCACAGAAAGCAAAACGAAATGATACGCCAATCAGCGCAAAAAAAGATATAATGGGGGATAAGACGGTTCGTGTTCGTGCTGACTTGCACCATATCATAAAAATCGAAACAGCAAAGAATGGCGGAAACGTAAAAGAAGTTATGGAAATAAGACTTAGAAGCAAACTTAAGAGTGTGTTGATAGTGCAGTATCTTAAAATTTTGTATAATAGGAATTGAAGTTAAATTAGATGCTAAAAATTTGTAATTAAGAAGGAGGGATTCGTCATGTTGGTATTCCAAATATGCGTTATCAAATGCGTTATGTAGATAAAACATCTACTGTTTTGAAACAGACTAAAAACAGTGATTACGCAGATAAATAAATACGTTAGATTAATTCCTACCAGTGACTAATCTTATGACTTTTTAAACAGATAACTAAAATTACAAACAAATCGTTTAACTTCTGTATTTGTTTATAGATGTAATCACTTCAGGAGTGATTAAATGAACAAAAATATAAAATATTCTCAAAACTTTTTAACGAGTGAAAAAGTACTCAACCAAATAATAAAACAATTGAATTTAAAAGAAACCGATACCGTTTACGAAATTGGAACAGGTAAAGGGCATTTAACGACGAAACTGGCTAAAATAAGTAAACAGGTAACGTCTATTGAATTAGACAGTCATCTATTCAACTTATCGTCAGAAAAATTAAAACTGAATACTCGTGTCACTTTAATTCACCAAGATATTCTACAGTTTCAATTCCCTAACAAACAGAGGTATAAAATTGTTGGGAATATTCCTTACCATTTAAGCACACAAATTATTAAAAAAGTGGTTTTTGAAAGCCGTGCGTCTGACATCTATCTGATTGTTGAAGAAGGATTCTACAAGCGTACCTTGGATATTCACCGAACACTAGGGTTGCTCTTGCACACTCAAGTCTCGATTCAGCAATTGCTTAAGCTGCCAGCGGAATGCTTTCATCCTAAACCAAAAGTAAACAGTGTCTTAATAAAACTTACCCGCCATACCACAGATGTTCCAGATAAATATTGGAAGCTATATACGTACTTTGTTTCAAAATGGGTCAATCGAGAATATCGTCAACTGTTTACTAAAAATCAGTTTCATCAAGCAATGAAACACGCCAAAGTAAACAATTTAAGTACCGTTACTTATGAGCAAGTATTGTCTATTTTTAATAGTTATCTATTATTTAACGGGAGGAAATAATTCTATGAGTCGCTTTTGTAAATTTGGAAAGTTACACGTTACTAAAGGGAATGTAGATAAATTATTAGGTATACTACTGACAGCTTCCAAGGAGCTAAAGAGGTCCCTAGCGCCTACGGGGAATTTGTATCGATAAGGGGTACAAATTCCCACTAAGCGCTCGGGACCCCTTGTAGGAAAATGTCCTAAGTGTGGCAACAATATTGTATTAAAAAAATCGTTTTATGGTTGTTCAAATTATCCTGAATGTACCTTCACTTTAGCTGAACATTTTAGAAAGAAAAAACTCACCAAAACAAATGTAAAAGAATTACTAGAGGGAAAAGAAACCCTGGTAAAAGGAATCAAAACGAAAGATAGAAAGTCCTACAATGCCGTTGTAAAAATCGGAGAAAAGGGATATATTAGTTTTCTTTTGTTAGCAGAAGCTATCTTAAAAAATGAAATAGAAATAGTTGTAGTAACTGATCATAATACTACCAAAGGTATTAAAAAACTTCAAACAGCAGTTTCAATTATAACGAGAACCTATCCGACTTATAATATACATCCTCATATTTTACATGGAGTAGAAATTAGTGCAGCAGATAAGTTACATATTGTTTGTATATACGATCATGAAAAAGAATCTTGGGTTAATCAATGGTTATGTGAAAATATTATAAGTGAAAAAGATGGAAGTTATCAGCATTCGTTGACTATCATGAAAGATTTTAATAATCAAAACATAATTAACTACATTGCTCATTTCAATAGTTATAATATTTTGAAAAAAGGTTCTCACTTGTCGGGTGCATATAAGAGACAAGTTTTTACAAAAGAAAATACACGATTTATTGGTGTAAAAAATATAAATTCTGTTGAAGGATCGAAAAATCGTTTATTGACAGATTTTAATTGTGAACCAAATTTTTTATTAGATAATGATTCACATGATATTGATTCAGTCGGAAAGAATAATATGTGGATAAAAGGTGGAAAGATTTCTTTTAAAATGTTCCAAGAAGCTTTGCTTGATTACACTGTATCAGTAAGTTTATTTGAACCAAATTTTGAACAAAAGTCTTACATAAAAGGTTTATACATTCAAAGTCGTGGAGGCGATAGAAGTTTTCTTACAGGTGATAAGTTAGAAAAAGATAGAGACTTCTTTTTAACATTCTCACCATCTATGAACTGTTTAATTGGAGGGAGAGGTACAGGGAAAAGTACACTAATAGATATGTTACAATTTGTACTTTCTCAGGATTGCGACAAGCAGAGTAAATTAGAATTCCTATGTAACCATGCAAATGCTTTTGTACTCTATGTTTTAGAGGATGCTGAATATATCATTGAGGTTAGTTTGCCAGATGTCTTGCAGGAAAATAGGGACAATATCTTACAATATTATGGGCAAAATCGTGAGAATAGGTATGGATATCCTTATAACTACAATTCTGACTCTATCAAAGAGTGGACACGCTCTCAATATACGAAAGTATACAAAGTTGAGGGAAAATTTTTCAAATTAGTTGATAAAACTAGAATATTAGAAAAAATGTTTGATAGGAGATATTCTGTTAATGAGTTGGTTAGAACAGCGGATGGAGAAAAAATTACAGAATTTATTTCCGACTTAATGCTAAAAAATAAAAATTTACCGAGACCAAACTATGGTTTAAGAACTCAGACTCTAGAATCATTCGAAGCTAAACTACAGGAACTTGATAAATATAGGAGAGTTCGTAAGGATTCAATACTCAAAATAATTGATGATTTCAATCAAACTCAAGTTGGTAAGTTAAGAATCTGTTATGAGCAAATTGATAGATGGGAAGTACCAGATTTTGAAAGCACTCTTTTCAAAAGTAATTCAACTCTCAATTTCTCATTTGAAAATTATAGAATTAGTAAGCGGGATGTTGCAGATATTCTATACCTTGTTTATCAGGAGTTAGGAATAAAAGGATTTGTTAACGTTATTTTGAAACAAAATATTCCTAATAGGTATTTTATATTATTAAAAAATATTTCTGAGGAGAATTTTGCAAAACATGAGAATAAGTGGAGAAATAATTCCGAGATTAATGATTCTAACATACCCTATTTAAAAACTAGTATTTATTCTTTAATCGCAAATAGTAGTTTACTAGATGAGTTAAAGAGAGTGCTAAAAGAACACGTAGCCAATGAAAGACTTTTTTTGGAGTTTAACATTAACTCAAAAGAAACATCACAACATCTTGACATTCTTTATAAAGAAGTTAGTGTATTAAGTTTGGGTCAAAAAGTTGTAGCGATGTTAGATTTTTTACTAGCATATAGTGATTATTCAAAGGATTTCAGACCATTAATTATTGATCAACCTGAAGATAATTTGGATAACCGCTATATATACAGACATTTAGTTCAACAGTTTAGAGACGTGAAAGCTCAACGACAAATTATTTTAGCAACCCATAATGCGACAATTGTAACAAATTCCATGACCGATCAAGTGGTAATTATGGAATCAGATGGGGCTCATGCTTGGATTGAATCACAGGGATATGTTAGTGAAAAATTTATAAAAAACCATATTATCAATCAATTGGAAGGTGGAAGAGACTCATTTAAACATAAGATGTCCATATATGAGACAGCTCTTTCTGAATAATATAAGGAAATGAAAAGTAGGTTAGAAATATCCTACTTTTTGTTTTGTGATACCTTTTCCAAATCACCTCTATTATCCTAATATCATTCCTAAAAAAATCAATCCATGATTTTTCACTGGGGGTTTGGGGGCGAAGCCACCAAGTTATCTTATCATCGGCTATCAAAACTCAAAGGTTTTGGTCGGCTGGCGATAAGATTTTTGGGATATTGTGGACACAATATCTGAGCTCGCAAAGACCTAAAAGGAAGGTGTTATGCAGTGCCGTGTCCAATACGAGGGCGGGGTTGTACCGATAATAAAGAATTAGGAGAATGCTGGATGGAAAACTTAGTTAGAGAGATTCGTAAGGAAGTAAATTTTTCGGAAAAAGAGTATCAACAGATACAAAATTTGATGGTTCAAGAGGGATATGAGCAGTTCTCTCCTTTTGCTAGAGGTAAATTATTGAAAATAGACCACCAATCATCTCAGCAGCTTGAAGAATGGATAAAATATTTACAGCACCAAAAAGTAGAACAGATTTACCGGGATGTACATGAAATACTTGTTCTGGCAAAGTTGTCTCAATCAGTTACTATGGAACATCTTGAAATCATCCTGACTTGTATCAAAGACTTGATGAAGGAAATTGAGGTAACTATTCCATTAAGCTATTCATTCAAAGACAAGTACATGGGGTAAGTTATTATGGAAAATCGTTATCGAACCAATTTGAAAAAGGTGTATTTGAGTGATCAAGAATTAATTATCCTCAACAAAAATCTTGCTCAGAGTCAGTGTCCAAACTTTTCGCATTATGCCAGAAAAACCTTACTCAATCCTGGTATGAATTATATCACAATCGATACAAGAGGTTTTCAAGACCTGATTTTTGAAATTCGTAGGATTGGAAATAATATAAACCAGATTGCACGTTCGGTAAATCAAAGCCACCTACTTAGTCTTCAACAAGTCAAAGAATTGCAGCTCGGTATAGCAGAGTTAGAAAAACAGTTACAACAAGATTTTGATATAAAGTGTCAACGATTGAGAGAATTTTATGGTCATCACTAAGCACTATGCTGTTCATGGGAAAAAATACCGACGTCAATTGATTAAGTATATTCTTGATCCTAAGAAAACCAGTAATTTATCGTTGATTTCAGATTTTGGGATGAGTAATTATCTTGATTTTCCTGACTATATAGAGCTTGTAAAGATGTATCAAAATAATTTCCTATCAAATGACCAACTATACGATTCACGGTTTGATAGACAAGAGAAAAAGCAACAGAAAATACATGCTCATCATATCATTCAGTCTTTCTCACCTGAAGATAAATTAAGCCCAGAGGAAATCAATCGTATTGGCTATGAAACGATAAAAGAGTTGACAGGGGGGCAATATAAATTTATTGTTGCCACTCATGTTGATCAGGACCATTGTCATAATCATATTATTATCAACTCAATCAATAGCCAATCTCAAAAAAAGTTGAAGTGGGACTACGTTCTTGAAAGAAATTTACAAATGATTTCGGATAGAATTTCTAAAGTAGCTGGTGCAAAAATTATTCCCCTTAAACGCTATTCTCATAGGGATTACGAGGTCTATCGCAGTTCTAATCACAAATACGAATTGAAGCAGAGATTATTTTTTCTAATGGAAAACTCAATTGACTTCAATGATTTTATGCAAAAAGCTGAGCAACTAAATGTCAAAATAGATTTCTCAAGGAAACATAGCCGATTTTTTATGACAGATAGAAATATGAAGCAAGTCATTCGAGGAGATATGCTGAATAAGAGAGAACCCTATTCAAAAGAATATTTTCAACATTACTTTGCTAAGAGAAAGATTGAACTGATTTTAGAATTTTTATTGCCAAGATCCAACTCATTTGATGATTTAGTTGAGAAAGCTGGGTTACTGGGAATGGAATTGAAGAGCAAGATAAAAACGATAGATTTTGTTCTTACTGATGGAAAAAGCTGCATTTCCATACCAAATAAGTCATTAAGTAAGAAAAATCGTTATGATACTACGTATTTTGATAGTTATTTCAAGGAACATGATCTAGTTAAAGTGCTTCATAATAGTGAAGTAAAAATGGAATTTGAAAAATTTGAGATGCAACTGTATTCAGACATATTGACCGTAGAAGAAATAACCGAAGCTTATGAAACGTACAAGACTAAGAGAGATGCTGTGCATGAGTTTGAAGTTGAGATTGCTGAAGAGCAAGTTGAAAAGGTGGTTTCAGATGGGCTTTACATTAAAGTTTGGATGGGGATTGGACAAGAAGGACTAATCTTCATTCCAAATTATCAACTAAATATCGTAGAACAAGAAAATAAGAAACAGTATCAGGTGTTTATTCGAGAAACATCTTCTTATTTCATTTATCATAAAGAGGACTCAGAAAAAAATCGTTTTATGAAAGGAAGAGACTTGATTCGCCAATTGACATATGATAATAGGTCTCTACCATATAAGAAACGAATAAGTTTGGTAGATCTTCAACAAAAAATTGAAGAAATCAATTTGTTAATGACACTGGACACTCAAAACAAATCATTTCTTGAGGTAAAAGATGAATTGGTTGAAGAAATTGCACAGCTAGATATTGATTTGACAAATCTACAAGAAAAAACTGCCACCTTAAACAAGATGGCAGAAGTAGTTGTTAACCTAAAAAGTGAGAATCCAGATGCTAAGCGATTAGCTAAGTATGAATGTTCCAAGATGAATTTATAGAAGGATGTAACGATTGGACAGATTGAATATGAGATTGAAATGATACAGAATCAGCTAGACAATAAAATCGAAGAATACGAAAATGCGGTGAGGAAGTTGGATGAATACGTAAGAGTTTTAAATATGGATAAATACAAGACAGACGATTTTTCCATTAAAATTGATTAAATGTTCAAAATTCCAACATATTCTTGTTGATTTTTGATATAATGTAAAAAAACAACAAAGGATTAAACATGAATAAACGAGAACGACTGGAAGAAATTACACGTTTGGTAAACAAAAAAGGTACTA